>JAKANU010000107.1 GCA_021812315.1 Pseudomonadota bacterium | reverse complement strand
AAGGAATTGCTGAAGAAGACAGCACCGTCTAGATCGCCATTGCGGTACTCGCGCTCCAGCCCCAGCATGCGCACGTTTCGGTGCTCTTCGCTGGGTGAGAAATGCAGGGTGTAGGGGCTGAACTGCCAACGCCATTTCGGACCGTTGAACTCGGCACCGCTGTCCTGCTGGGCCAACACGATGCCGGTGAACTGGGCCACAATGAGACCCAGAACGAGGGGGAACACAGCTTTTTTCATGATTCTTGAAGGCTTCTTTCCAAGGCGATTCAGACGCAGTGTAGCGGCTGATTTTTTCCATCAGCGTCGGGCACGCCGCAGCGCGCTCGCGCCAGTGCTGCTGCTCCTGGCTCTTGCGCTGACCAGTGGCTGTGCCTGGCTCGATCGCAAGCAACGCGAGATCATCTATCGGCCGACCCCGGGCGTGCCCGCCAACTTTGCCGGCTTGCGCCCTGGGGACCAGCGGTATTTTGTGGCTTTGCCGAGCGTTGCGGGCGAGGCGGATCAAGCGCTCGAGATGTGGTGGCTGCCGCATCCGGACCGGGACGCACCCACCCTGCTTTACTTTCACGGCACCTTTCGCAACCTGTATGAAAACGCGCGCAAGATCGACGCTCTGCGCGAGGCGGGATTCTCGGTGCTGGCGGTGGACTATCGCGGCTGGGGCCGGAGTTCGGCGATTACTCCCTCAGAGCAAACCATCTTGCAGGACGCCAACCTGGCCTGGTCCGAATTGCAGCGCCGCCAACCACTGGCCGCGCGGCGCGTGATCTATGGTCACTCCATGGGCAGCGGCGTTGCCGTGGATCTGGCTAGCCGCTTGCACGCCCCCGGCGATTACGCGGCGCTGATTCTGGAGTCGGCGTTTACCAGTTTCACCGATGTCGCTCACGAGGCGGGCCTGCTCGCCGGCTGGATGGCGGCGCTCAGCAGTGAACGTTTTGCCTCGGTCGAGAAGATCGCGCGGGTTGACGCCCCGCTGTTAATGATTCACGGCAGCGCCGACACCACGATTCCGGTGCTGCTGGGAGAAAAACTGTTTGACGCGGCCCGGCCGCCGAAGCGGTGGATCAAGATTGCCGGCGGCGCGCACAGCGATCTCGATCTGGTCGCTCATGACGCCTATCAGGCAGCGTTGCGTGACTGGATTCGCGAATACCTGTCACGCCGACCCTCGCCTAGCGCCGAAACGCCAGCACCGTCTGCTGCTGCTCGCCCAGACCCTGCACGCCGAGTCTGAGCGAATCACCAGCTTTGAGAAAACGCTGTGGCTTCATTCCCATGCCCACCCCCGGTGGGGTACCCGTGCAGATCACGTCACCAGGCTGCAGGGTCATGAACTGGCTGACATAGCTGATGACTTTGGCAACGCCAAAGATCATCGTCCGGGTGTTACCGCTTTGCACCCGCTGGCCATTGAGTTCTAGCCACAGATCGAGCTTTTGCGGGTTGGCCACTTCGTCGCGGGTGACCAGCCAGGGACCGATTGGGCCAAAGCTGTCACAACCCTTGCCCTTGTCCCAGGTGCCGCCGCGTTCCAGCTGATAACTGCGTTCACTCACATCGTTGACCACGCAATAGCCGGCGACATGATCGAGTGCTTGTTTCTGCGATACGTAGCGCGCCATCGTCCCGATCACCACGCCGAGCTCGACTTCCCAATCGGTCTTGAGCGAGCCCTTGGGCAGCATGATCGGATCGCTTGCGCCCTGGATACAACTGTTGGCTTTCATGAACACGATCGGTTCCGCAGGAATCGGCATCCCGGCTTCGGCGGCATGGTCGGCGTAATTCAGACCAATGGCAATGAATTTGCCGATTCCGGCCACCGGGCAACCCAGGCGTTGGTTGCCGCGCACCAGGGGCAGCTTCTCCGGTGCGAAGCGCCGCAAACGCGCCAGCACGGCATCGCCGAGCTGCGGTGCAGCGATGTCGGGCAGCACCGTGCTGAGGTCGCGCAGGCGGCCCTGGGCGTCGATCAGGCCGGGCTTTTCCTTGCCCATCTTGCCGTAACGTACGAGTTTCATGAATTTCCTTTGGTTGAAAAAAATGCTTTGTCGATTCGACCTGGATGACTGCGCCGTGGCACCAGCATCACGAACGCAAGCGCGCCAGCAACCCGGCCGTCGAGCCATCGAGCCCGGTCGCGTCTGCGCTTTGCAGCCGCGCCTGGAGGTCTTTGGCAAGCACTTTGCCGAGCTCCACGCCCCATTGATCAAAGCTGTTGATGCCCCACAGGCTGCCGCTGACAAATACGCGGTGTTCCTGCAGCGCGATCAGGGCGCCCAGGCTCTCGGGCGTGAGCTCGTCGAGCAGCAGGAAGGTGCTCGGACGATTGCCGGGAAAATGCTTGTGGGCATCGGCATCGCTTTTGCCCAGCATCAGCGCCTGCGCCTGCGCCAGAGCGTTGGCCAGCAGCAGTTCATGATGCGCTGGCAAATCGTGGCACGGCGTCCGCACGGCGACAAATTCGACCGGTACCACGTCGGTCCCCTGATGCAGCATCTGAAAGTAGGCGTGCTGGCCGTTGGTGCCGGGCTCGCCCCAGAGCACCGGCGCGGTGCCATAGGGCAGCGCCTGAGCGTCGACATCCACACGCTTGCCATTGCTTTCCATCTCGAGTTGTTGCAGGTAGGCGGGCAGGCGGCGCAGCGCACTGTGGTAGGGCGCAATCGAGCGGCTGGTGAAACCGTGGAAATTGCGGTACCAGAGGTCCAGCAGTGCCAGACGCACGGGCAGGTTGCATTCCAGGGCCGACGTGCGGAAGTGTTCGTCCATCGCGTGCGCACCCGCCAGAAAGGAACGAAAGCCGTCGGCACCGATGGCGATGGCCAGCGGCAAACCGATGGCTGACCAGACCGAATAGCGCCCACCGACCCAGTCCCAAAATCCGAACCTTGTCTCGATGCCAAAGGCGCGGGCCGCAGCGACATTGGTGGTCAGCGCAACGAAGTGCCGGGCGATGTCAGCGCCACCCTCGCGCAGGAACCAGGCTTTGGCCGAGCCCGCGTTGGTCATCGTCTCAATCGTCGTGAAGGTCTTGCTGGCGATCAGGAACAGGGTGCTTTGCGGCTTGACGGCGCGCAGCACGGCGGCGAGTTCGTGGCCGTCAACGTTGGAGACAAAATGAAAGCGTCGGCCGCCAGAGGCAAACGCCTCGAGTGCCAGCACCGCCATTTGCGGCCCCAGATCGGAGCCGCCAATGCCGATGTTGACGATATCGGTGATGGCATCGTCTTCGCGCACCCGTTGCGCATACGCCAGCATCGCGGCGAGGGTTGACTGGACCTGCCTGGCGGCATCTTGCAGGCTTTCGGACGCTATTGTTTTTATAGCTTCTTGTGCATTATCGACGGGTATTGCAGGAGGTTTTCTCAATAACCAGTGCATCGCAGCACGCTGCTCGGTCGGGTTCACGATGTCGCCTGCAAAAAGCGCTTGGCGATGCTGCTCGAGGCCACACTGGCGGGCCAGATCAAACAGCAGTTGCTGCGTCGGCAGATCGATCAGGTTTTTCGACAGGTCGGCAAACAACTGCGGCGCGCTTTGGCTCAAGGCCTCGAAACGCTTGCTGTCCGTGGCAAACGCACGGCGCAGATCAAAGGCACGACCCGTGCTGGCAAACGATGCCTGAAGTTCGCTCCATGCCTGGGTGCGGTCGCAGCGCGTGCGGGTCGTCATGGGTCAACGCATCTAGATGCGCCCTTCGTGTGCCGCATGACAGGCGATCCGGATGCCTCCCACAGGCAACAGCAGCGGGCGCTCGCTCTGACAACGCTCATTGGCATGCGGACAGCGCGGATGAAACGCGCAACCACCCGGTGGACTCAGCGGGTTGGGCACCTCACCCTGGACCGGCGTGCGGGCTTGTCCGGTGTCGTGCATTTTCGGGATCGCGTCGATCAGCATCCGGGTGTAGGGATGCTTGGGGCGGGCAAACAGGCTGTGCTTGTCGGCGAGTTCCACCAGACGGCCGAGGTACATCACACCGACCTCATCGCTGACGTGACGCACCACTGCGAGATTGTGCGAGATAAACAGGTACGTCAGGCCCAGCTTGCGCTGCAGGTTCTTCATGATGTTGAGCACCTGCGCCTGGACACTCACATCCAGGGCCGAGGTCGGCTCATCGCAGACCAGAAATTCAGGTCGCGTCGCCAACGCACGGGCGATCGAGATGCGTTGCCGCTGCCCACCAGAGAACTGGTGCGGATACTTGCTCATATCCTGCGGACTCAGCCCGACCGAGCTGAGCAGTTCACCGACGACAGCCTTGAGCTCGGCGGGTTCACCGGCCAGACCGTGTTCAATGAGGGGCTCGGCGACGATGTCCTGCACCAGCCAGCGCGGATTCAGAGAGGCGTAGGGATCCTGAAAGATCATCTGGATGCGACTACGCAGCTTCAGACCCTCGGGTGTCTTGAACACCGCGTGCGCGTCGAGTCCGTCGAATTGCAGATGTCCGCGCGTGGGTTCATACAGACCCACGAGCAGACGTGCCACCGTGCTCTTGCCACAGCCCGATTCACCAACCAGTGCCAGGGTCTTGCCTTTTTCAATCTCGAAACTCACGCCGTCGACCGCGTGCAGCAAGGTGCGGGGCTTGCGCTCAAGCACGCGGTTCAGCCAGGGCGCGGAGACGTCAAAAGTCATCGCCAGATCCTGCGCCTGCACCAGCGCGGTCATGACTTGCTCCCCTCGTGCAGCCAGCAGGCCGCGCGTGTGGCCCCGGCCTGCATGAGCTCGGGGCGCTCCCTTTGGCAGCGCTCGTAGGCCTGCGGGCAGCGCGGGTTATAGGCACAGCCTGCAGGAATGGCGTTCAGGCGCGGCATGCTGCCGTCAATTTGATTGAGCTCCTCGCGATCCTCTGTGATGTCGGGAATCGCGGCCATCAATCCGGCAGTGTAAGGATGTGCCGGGTGGTTGATGACCTCGTGCACCGGCCCGATTTCGGCCATCCGGCCCGCGTAAAGCACCGCCACGCGGTCGCAGCTCTCGGCGATCACGCCCATGTCGTGGGTGATCAGCATCACGGCGGCACCGTGCTGCCGGCAAACGGTCTTGAGCAGGGTGATGATCTGTGCCTGGATGGAAACGTCGAGCGCTGTGGTGGGCTCGTCGGCAACGATCAGCTTCGGTTCGGCTGCCAAAGCCAGTGCAATCACCACACGCTGGCGCATACCACCGGAAAATTGGTGTGGATAGTGATCGATGCGCTGCTCCGGTGCCGGGATCCCGGTGTCTGCCAACAGCGAGACGGCGCGCTCGCGTGCCTGCTTTTCACTCAGCGGCAGATGCGTGCGAATCGTCTCGATCAGTTGTCCCCCAACGGTGTGCAGCGGGTTGAGCGACGTCAGCGGATCCTGGAAGATGGCACCAATGCGCTTGCCGCGGATGTGGCGCATCTGCTCAAACTTCAGATTGTCGATGCGCTCGCCTTCGAGCAGGATCTGCCCGCTGGCAATGCGCCCGGGCGGGTCAAGCAAACCGATGATGGCCGCGCCGGTGATCGATTTGCCCGAGCCGGATTCGCCCACCACGCCAAGAATCTCCCCCGGGGCAATGTCGAACGAGACGCCGTCGAGCGCACGCAGGGTCCCGTGCCGATGCGGGAACTCGACGACCAGGCTTCTGACTTCCAGCAAACTCATGTTCAGCGCAGCTTCGGGTTCAGCGCATCGCGCAGCCAGTCGCCCAGCAGATTGACACTCAGGGAGATCAGGACCAGCATCAGACCCGGGAAAACGGTGATCCACCATTCGCCCGAAAAAAGGTAGTTGTTGCCGACCCGGATCAATGTCCCCAGCGATGGCGAGGTCGGCGGCGCCCCGACGCCGAGAAACGACAAAGTGGCCTCGGTAATGATGGCCGTGGCGACCTGAATCGTGGCCAGCACCAACACCGGCCCCATCACATTGGGCAGCACGTGCCGGCGCATGATGCGCAGGCCCGAGACACCAGTGACCCGCGCCGCCTGCACGTATTCCTTGTTGCGTTCGACCAGCGTCGAGCCGCGCACGGTGCGCGCGTACTGAACCCAGCCGGTCAGCGAAATCGAGATGATCAGCACGGCAAACGCGAGACTCTCCTGCGCATTCGGGAACAGCGCGCGCCCGACGCCGGCAATCAGCAGCGCGACCAGAATGGCCGGGAAGGACAGCATCACGTCACACAGGCGCATCAGCAAGGCGTCGAGCCAGCCTCCGATAAATCCGGCGAGCAATCCGAGGGTGACGCCGATGACCACCGACAGGGCGACGGATGCCAGTCCGACGACCAGCGAGATGCGCGCGCCAAACATCAGCGCTGAGAGAATATCGCGCCCCTGGTCGTCGGTGCCCAGAAGATACTTGGAACTGCCCAGCGCACTCCAGGCCGGGGGCAGGCGCGCGTCGCTCAACTCCAGCGTACTGAGGTCGAACGGGTTGTGCGGCGCCACCTGGTTGGCAAACAACGCACAAAAAATGCAGATGAAGGCCAGCAGGCCTGCCGCCATCGCCACCGGCGAAGTGCGAAAGCTGTAGCCAATGTCACTGTCACCCAGCCGGGCCAGCCATGCCTTCATCTAGCTTGCACGTCAACGCTCAAGGTTTGACCGTGACGAATTTCCAGATCATGTCGTTGTTGGGCATCTGCACCAGGTCCACGGTGCTCTTCATGCCCCAGTTCAACGCCTGCTGGTGCAGCGGAATATGCCCGATCTCGTCCTGATGAATCTTCAGTGCCTCATGAATCATCTCGCCGCGCTTCTTCAGATCGGTTTCGGAACCGATCTTCTGCGTCAGCTCGTCGACCCTGGCGTTGCTGTAAGCGCCCAGGTTGAACTGGCCGCGCCCGCCCTCGCCCGGCGAGGACATGATCGGGTACAGGACGTTGTGCACGTCGACGGTACTTGAAGTCCAGCCCAGCATGTAGAAACTGGTGTTGCGGCTGAGGATCTTCGGGAAATAGGTGCCCTTGGTTTCCGCTTCCAGGTTGATCTTCACGCCAATCTTGGCAAGATTGGCTGCCACCGCCTGGCAAATCCGCTCGTCGTTGACGTAACGGTCGTTCGGGCAGTTCATCTTGACTTCAAAGCCGGCTGGATAACCAGCTTCGGTCAGCAGTTTCTTGGCACCCTCCACGTCATAGGGCAGGCGTTTGGCAAGGCTCGGGTCAAACCCGTTGACCTGCGGGGGCAGCAACAGGGCGACGGGTGTGGAGGCGCCACGCATCACGGTCTTCTGGATACCGTCAATGTCAATGGCCTGGTAGAACGCCTGGCGTACGCGCTTGTCCTTGAACGGATTCTTGCCCTTGACGTTGGAGTACTGCAACTCGTCGCGCTTCTGATCCATGCCCAGGAAGATCACACGCAGTTCCGGGCCCTGCATCACCTTGAGCTTGGGAGTCGCCTTGATACGCTCGACGTCCTGCACCGGTACCGGCTCCATGACATCGATTTCGCCCGACAGCAGGGCCGCCACCCGGGTGGCGTCGTTGCCGATGGGTGTAAAGATCACTTCATCGACATTGCCATCAATCTTGCCCCAGTAGCTGCCGTTGCGCGAGAAGGTGGTGCGCACACCTGGCTGACGTTCCCGCAGGCGATACGGGCCGGTCCCGTTGGCGCGAAATGACGCTGCGTTTTCAATGCCCTTGCGACGATCCACCGGCTTGGTTGCCTGATTCGTCTCGCACCATTTCTTGCTCATCATCAGCCAGTTGGTAAACAGCTCGGGCAGGATTGGAAATGGCGCGCTGGTGATGAAATCGAGCGTGTAGTCATCAATCTTCTTGATCTCCTTGATCTGGCCAACATAACTCTTCATGTCCGAGCCATCATCCTTGGAACGCTGGTAACTGAAGATCACGTCCTCGGCAGTGAACGGCGTGCCATCGTGAAACTTGACGCCCTTGCGCAAATTGAATCGCCAGACGGTGGGTGCGGTCTGCTTCCAGTCGGTCGCCAGCGCTGGCGCCAGCTTGAAATTGCGGTCCCGTGTCACCAGGGGCTCAAAAACATTGCCGGTAACCGACAACTGCAGTGATTCGTTCAGCGAGTGCGGGTCCATGGACAAGGCATCGCCCTGATTGGCGACCCGCAGCGTCGCGCCAGACGCTACAAAACTCATAGCTGCCAACGCAATGGCCACGGGCGTCAGGGTCATATTTCTTTTCGATGTCATGAGGGTCTCCGGTTAGTAAGAAAAGGCAATCAAAGCGGCATGCCCTGCTCGATCAGGCTGGCGTGCAGGGCTGCACCGAGCGGCAAGATGTCGTCATTGAAGTCGTAGTTGCCATTATGCAGGAAGCAGTTCCCGGTACCGTGCGCGGTGCCCTGACCGATGCGCATGTAGGCACCAGGCTTGACCTGCAACATGAACGAGAAGTCCTCGGCCCCCATGCTCGGTTCGAGGTCGCGCACAACATTTTCCTGACCCACCAGGCTCTGCGCGACATCGGCGGCAAATCCGGCCTCAGGTGCCGTGTTGATGGTGGCGGGGTACATGCGCTCGTAGTGAACCGTTGCCGTGGCGCCGAAGCCGGACGCCACCGCGCTGCAAAGCTCGCGCAAGCGGCGTTCCACAAGTGCCTGCACTTGCGGGTTGAAGGTGCGCACCGTGCCGCTCAAGGTCGCGCTGCCCGGTATCACGCTCATGGCGGCAAGTTCGCCAGCACGCATCGCGCACAGACTCACCACCGCGCTGTCAATCGGCCTGACGTTGCGCGAAACAATGCTCTGTACTGCCGTGAT
>JAKANU010000002.1 GCA_021812315.1 Pseudomonadota bacterium | reverse complement strand
CGCACTGGCAACGCATCGAATTCATATCCGATCTGCACCTGCGGGCGGATCAACCGGCCACGTTTGACCGATGGTTCCATTACCTGCAGCGCACACCCGCAGACGCGCTGTTCATTCTGGGCGACCTGTTTGAGTTCTGGCCCGGAGACGACGTCCTGGAGGGCGGTGCAGACACAGCAGTGGAGTCGCGTTGCGCCGATGTCCTGCTGGCCGCCTCCAGGCACCTGAGCCTGTTCTTCATGCACGGCAATCGCGACTTTCTGATCGGCGAACGGTTTGCCTCGCGCTGCGGCCTCACCCTGATCGAGGACCCTTGCGTGCTGAGCTTCGCAGGCCAACGCTGGCTGCTGTCTCACGGCGACGCGTTATGCCTGGACGACGTCGAATACCAGCGCTTTCGCGCTCAGGTTCGGACCCCGTCGTGGCAGCAAAAATTCCTGGCCCAGCCGCTCGATGAACGTCGGACACAGGCGCAGGCGATACGCCAGTTCAGCGAGGCCACAAAGTCGAGCCGAAAGGCCACAGGCATGGCCCCGGCTGACCTGGACCGCGACGCCACGCGCCGTTGGCTGCAGGACGCTCAAGCCAATACCTTGATTCATGGCCAC
The DNA here is from genome assembly GCA_021812315.1 of Pseudomonadota bacterium. Taxonomy (GTDB): domain Bacteria; phylum Pseudomonadota; class Gammaproteobacteria; order Burkholderiales; family Burkholderiaceae_C; genus Rhodoferax. The sequence goes on along the minus strand of JAKANU010000002.1, from coordinate 38,545 downwards.
ACGCACCAGCCCGCGCGGCATGACCTGGGCGATGGCCTCTCGCGCGTCGTGCTCGCCGACTGGGATGCCAGCGCCGATCCACCGCGCGGTGACGTGCTGCGTCTGCGAGCAGATGAAGCCCACGGCGAGCCCAGTCGCCTGGTGCCGACTTAGGGCACCACTTCGTCGACCTGCCAGGGGTCGAGAAACTGCTCGGCATAACGCTTGTAGACCCCCTGATTCATGAAGACCTCGAACAGGTCCGGATCAATATGCCCGTTGTCCCTGAACTTCTTCATGGTCGCCAGCGCCTGCGACAGCTTCATGCCCGGCTTGTACGGACGATCGCAGGCAGTGAGCGCTTCAAAGATGTCGGCAATACCCATCATGCGCGCCTGCACCGACATCTGCTCGCGTGTCAGGCCGCGTGGATAACCGCGCCCGTCCATGCGCTCATGGTGTCCACCAGCATATTCAGGCACATTCCTAAGGTGTCTTGGCCAGGGTAGTTGCTCCAGCATTTTGATCGTCGCGACGATATGGTGATTGATCGTGTCACGCTCAAGCCGGGTCAGGGTTCCGGAGCGTATGCAAAGATTTTCAACCTCGTTGGCGGTCAGGAACTCGGTCTGCACGCCGTTCACGTCACGCCAGGTGCGCGAGCTGCCGATTCGCCGCACGCGCTGCATTGCCTCCTCGGCCATTGTCTCGCCGCCCGTGTTGGCGGCACGCAGGAATTCGCGATCCGCATCAAGATCTGCCAGTGCCGCCTTGGTGCTGCGCGTGATCGCGGCTTCAGCCTTTGCATCAACGCATGGACGCAGCGCCAATCGCCGACGCATGGCGTGGAGCTCAAGGTCGCGCTTGAGCACCTCGAAGCGCGTGTCTATGAGGTGGATGCGATCGAACAGCGTCTGCAACTTGGTCGCCTTGTCAACAACATGCACCGGAGTGGTGATCTTTCCACAATCATGCAAGAGGCCGGCGATATGCAGTTCGTAGCGGTCGCTATCGCTCATGACAAATGATGCCAGCGGACCTTCACGGGTTTGCGCCACGGCGTCGGCGAGCATCATCGTCAGGGCCGGCACGCGCTGGCAGTGCCCGCCCGTGTGCGGTGACTTGTCGTCAATGGCGAGGTTGATCAATCCAACGAACGAGCCAAACAATTCCTCCAATTGCGTCATCAACAGCCGATTGCTCAAGGCGATGGCCGCCTGCGAGGCCAGCGATTCCGCCAGACTCTGATCAGCCGGAGAAAAGGAGACCACCGCACCGGTTTGCTCGTCGAGTGCATTGATCAGTTGCAGCACCCCGATAACCTCGCCGAGCTGGTTCTTCATCGGCACCGCGAGCATCGATTTCGAGCGGTAACCGCTGCGCTGATCAAACACCCGTGTGCCAGAAAAGTCAAAGTCAGGCTCGGCGTACGCGTCAGCGATATTGACCGTCTGAACGTGAATCGCTGCGTAGGCTGCCACCAATGAATCATTCGGCGCTCCCGAATCATCACGCAGTGGCAAGTCGGGAAAACTGATAGGTGCCCCGGAAGTGCCTCCCATGGCCAGATTCAGCGAGTCGGTGCGCAGGATCTCGAAGCACAAGCTGCGCCCATCAGGCGACATCCGGTACAGGGTGCCCCCGTCGGCACGCGTGATCGTCTTGGCCGCCACAAGCACACGCTCGAGCAGCCGCGTCGTGTCACGCTCCCTCGATAGCGAGCTCCCGATGTCGTTGAGTTGCTCGAGCAGTCTCAGCAGGTCGTCAACAGAATTCATCGCTCCATCCCTCCCGATGTTCGTGTCCGGGTCGCAGCCGTCGCTCGCCAGGTTAAGAGGTCCCGACGCCACCGATGATACCAACGACGCCCGCGCGGCACGGGCAGGGCCAACTCAGCGACCCCTGCCTCACGCGGGGGATCTGAAAAGCACTTTGAGTACGTTTTGCAAGCGTCGAGCAGCGACCGGATCAAACTCGCTGGAGAGCACCTGGCTCACGTCCTGAGCCCAGGTTTGCGCCGGCGACGGATCGTTGCGCCGCGTCAACAACTGCAACTGCAGTGCGCGCCGCGCCTGGAGATATTCTGCAGGGGTCGGCAACTCCGCGGCCATCTCCAGACGCAGCAGGGCGGACCCGGCGTCGGCCCCCGGCCTCTGACCCAAGGCCTTGAGCCAGGCGTTGCGGGTCGCCGCAGGTACTTGGGCGCCGAATGCCTGCGCCGATGGAAGTTGCGCTGCATCGCGCTTTTCCCAAGCTTCGAGCAACACAGTCAAGGCTTCGCCGTGGGCCTGCGCAGCAAGTTTGCGCAAGGTCGACTGGGCATGTTCGAGCGCATCACGCTGGGCCCGAAAGGCCGGCTCGCTCAGGCGCGGCAATTCGGCGCGCGGCGACAAACGCCCGTCGCGACGGGCCAACGCTGGCCTGCCGGGCGTAAAGACTTCTTCGCGCGCGCCTCGGGACTTGTCACGCTTGCCGTCACGGCGTGCCCGATCCGCGGGCACGGGCTCGCTCCTTTGCATCCCCGGGCGATCATCGCCACGTACCGCCACCACCGGGCGCGCCGCCGGCTTGGCCGGTGCCGGCGGCGGCGTGTTGCTGCCCGCGCCGGCCTCGTCCGGGGCCTGTTGTGCTACAACTTCCGGAGCATTGTTCGCTTTGGCTGCGGGCTCTGGCGACGAATCATCCCCAGAATTGGGCTCCCCAGCGGCCAGCACCGCGGCTTGCGCCTGTGCCTGTCCGCGCAGCGCGGCCTCCAGCGCGTGCATGGCGCTGCGAATACCTTGCGCATCCCCGGAGCTGTTGGCCTGCTCCAGAGCCCGGGCCGCTTCGAGGACAACCCGGTCGCGCTCGCCCAGGGCCGCCTCGGCCTGCTGACGCTGTTGCGACTTGCGGTTAAACGCCTCATCAAGCGGCTTGCGAAACGCATCCCAGAGCTTCTGCTCCTGGCGGCGCTCCATCGGTACAAAATGCGACTCGGCCTGCCAGCGCTGTTGCAGCGCCTTGACTGCGTCGATGCGCAACTGCGCGGCCTCGCCAAGCAATCGCGCCTCTTCAATCATCGCCTGACGCTTGATCAGACTTTGCTCTCGCATCGCCTCAAGCGGCGCCGCCGCCGCCTCGATGGCGGCCATCCACAGCGGCTGCAACTCGGCAAAAGCCTTCTCACCGACGTGCCCGCCGTCGCGCCAGCGCTCGCCGAACTGATGCAGGATGCGGTTGAAACCCTTCCAGTCATCGTCCAGTGCCACGGGGTTGGCCGCAGCCCAGGCATTGACTTCCCCGATCAGCGCCAATCGCTGTGCCCGGTGCTCCGCGGCCTCCGCCCGGATCTTCTCGAGCCAGGCCTCGACCACCTTGTGTGCCTCGTTGCACGCATCGTCAAAGCGCTTCCACAGCCCGTGATTGGGAACGCCTCCCTGGTCCGTCTGCTTCCACTGTTCACGCAGGGCGCGCAAGTTCTCCTGCATCTTTCTTCCGCCGATCGCCTGCCCTTGCGGGCGCGCCAGCAAGCCTTCCGCTTTGGTCACCAGTTCCTCGCGCAACTGATCCGCACGCCAGCGCTGCCAACCCTCAAGCTCACCCGCCGCTGCCAGTGCCGCGTGTGCCTGCGCGTCGAGCTGGGTGTCAATCAGTCTGCCGTATTCCTTCAATGCGTTGCGCAACGCCGAGGCCGCACCCGTGCTGGCCTTACCGTGTCCCTGCGCCACTTCCTTCTCCAGGACCGACAACACCTCACGCACGCTGCTGTTGGCCCGGGCCCTGAGCTCAGGGTCAACGACAGGCCGCTTGGGCTTGGCTGCCGCCTCGCCTGCCAGACCGCGCGCAGCGCGCAACTCATCGGCCCAGACCGGAACGGCAGGCAACGCCGCCGCCGCATCGTCTGCCGCGGCACTGGCCTGCGCCAGCGCGTCGCTGAAGGCTTGCCAGACCACCAGCAACTGGGCTCGCGAAGCCTCCAGCAGAGGCGGGAACTTGCTGTCCACGCTGGGCCAGTTGGCGTCGTCCGACAATTGCCTCGCCTGCGCCTGCCAGTGCTCAACGTCGCTTCGCAGCGAATCAACCACCCCTTGCGCGTCGCGCCAGGACTTGGTCGACAGCACCTCAATGCGCTGGGCCAGCAGCACGGCGGCCTCGCGCTGAACCTGGACGCGATGTTGCAAGTCTTCAATGCATCGCACGCGCTCGCTGAGCTGGCCGCGCAGCGCCGCCAGCGGCTCCTTGCTCAGCGGCGCGCCGGCCTTCGCGGCGTCACGCTGCCAGGCCATCGCATCGGCGATATTGAGTTTGGGCAGGGCCAGCAGGACAGCGGCCTTTTCAGCCCATTCGTTGGCCAGGCTCGCCTGACCGCGGCTGCGCTTGATTTCGTCAAGGCGTTCGCGCAACAGTTTCGAGGCACCTTTGTCCTTGACGCTGAGCTCCTTGAAGACCATCTGCATCTGTTCCACGCCCGGCGCACCCGCCAGCCAGGCCCTGATCCGCGCCGTTCGCTCACCCGAGGTCGGCGCTGAAAACGCGCCACCTGTCAATTCGTCGAGGGGATGGGCCTCCACTGCCCTGGCCGAAACGGGTGTGGTTTCCGGGACTTCCGGGGCTTTTGGGGTGGCAGCAAAGGGGAACATGGATCGCGCAAACAAGAACAGGAAACGAAACCCGACCAGAGGCCGGTCGGGGCAAAGGGACATTTTCGCCGCAAATTTTGTCGGCGGGCAACTAATAAGACAAAAGCCCGGTCGGTTGGCCTCAAGCCGTGCCGCCGGGCTCGACAGCGAACACGAGGTCCATGCTGTCTTGGTTCGCACGACTGGAGGGTAAGGTCCCGCCGTGCTGGATGGCAAAAGATTGCCTCCATGAATCGCCGGGGCCGCTTCATCACAGCTACCCTGAGGTAGGGACTGGCTACTGCCGGCGCTACGCCCGTCGCGTGACGGGCATTTTCAGTTTAAACACGCCAAGAACTGAATTCAAGTTTTCTTTATGAATAATACTTGCATTTGATATGGTTGACTTGATATATAAAGTCAACCTAGAATCCGCGCACCTTTGGCATAGCCAAGGGATTACCCGAACCCGCTGCCGAACCCGGCATATTCAAATCTCTGCCCCATCCATGGAACCCTGGCAGGATATTGATAGCGTACCAACCCAAACGAGGTGCCACCTACGCCAGCCGGCCACTGGTGCGCCCCGCCGAAGAAGGAAGAGCTATGACAGCGTCGAATAAATTTACCCTGGGGCTGCGAACTTTCGCATCCGATGTCGCCCAAGGCCTCTTTGAAGTAACCCACAGTGGCCTTGCCGTGGTTGGACTCGTGGTCATGTTCGCGGCGATCATGCTGGCCGTGCGTCCGGACCTGCGCCAGGGCGGTGAAGTCAAACTCATCAGCTGGCTGCAAGCGCGCCAGGCTGCCGTGAGTGGATGGAACAGCGGCATGGATTCAGTTGACCGCGCCACCGCAAGTGACCCACGCGACCTCCCCCGGCAGCAGGCCGCACTGGCCTACTGGCTGAGCCGGAAATACCGCGTTGCGCCGGAGCCGCTGAGTGTCCTGGTCACCGAGGCTTACGAGATCGGCCAGCGCAATCGACAGGACCCGACGCTGATCCTGGCAGTGATGGCCGTGGAGTCCGGGTTCAACCCGTTCGCACAGAGTCCGGTTGGCGCGCAAGGTTTGATGCAGGTCATGACACGAGTTCACAGCGACAAATACGAGAGTTTTGGCGGCAAATTTGCCGCCTTCGATCCGGTCACCAACTTGCGCGTCGGCGCCAGCGTGTTGCAGGAATGCGTCAAACGCGCCGGTACGCTTGAGGGCGGCCTGCGTTGTTACGTCGGCGCGACGGGAATCGACGACGGGGGCTATGCCGACAAGGTGATGGCAGAGCGCGCGCGTCTGCAACTGGTAGCCAAGGGGCAGACAGTGCCCTTGGTGACGGTTCAGACCGTGGCGGCACCCGCCCTGCCAGCCAAGCCCGAGCCCGGGCCTGATAAAGTCGCCATGTTGACTCCCTCCTGACCTGTAGTCGGCCGTTGACCGCGCCGCACCAAGAAACCGCCATGTACGACAACGCCACACGCATTGAACAAGCCGATCCAGAAATATTTGCCGCTATCGAGGCCGAGCACCGCCGCCAGGAGCAGCACATCGAGTTGATTGCCAGCGAGAACTACGCCTCGCCGGCGGTACTGGCGGCGCAGGGCACGCGCCTGACCAACAAGTACGCCGAGGGCTACCCCGGCAAGCGCTACTACGGAGGTTGCGAATTCGTGGACGTCGCCGAGCAACTGGCCATCGACCGGGTCAAGCAATTGTTCGGCGCCGCTTGCGCCAACGTGCAGCCGCATTGCGGTGCCTCTGCCAACGAAGCCGTGTTTCTGGCGTTTCTCAAGCCCGGCGACACGATCCTGGGCATGAGCCTGGCCGAGGGCGGCCACCTGACCCATGGCATGGCGCTGAACATGAGCGGCAAGTGGTTCAAGGTCGTGAGTTACGGACTCAACGACAGGGAAGAAATCGACTACGAGGCTATGGAGCGCAAAGCCCGCGAGTGCCGGCCCAAGCTGATCATCGCCGGTGCCTCCGCCTACAGCCTGCGCATCGACTTCGAGCGCTTTGCCCGCGTCGCGCACGAGGTGGGTGCCATCTTCATGGTCGACATGGCTCACTACGCCGGACTGATAGCAGCCGGGGTCTACCCGAATCCGGTACCCCATGCCGACGTCGTCACTTCCACGACGCACAAGAGCCTGCGCGGCCCGCGGGGTGGCTTCATCCTGATGAAGCCCGAGCATGAAAAGGCCATCAACAGCGCGGTCTTTCCCGGTTTGCAGGGCGGCCCGCTGATGCACGTCATCGCCGCCAAGGCGGTGGCCTTCAAGGAAGCGCTGTCGCCTTCATTCAAAGTTTATCAACAGCAGGTTCTGATCAATGCCAGAATCGTCGCGCAAACGCTGGGCGAGCGAGGCCTGCGCATTGTCAGTGGCGGCACGCAAAGTCACATGATGCTGGTGGACCTGCGCTCCAAGGGCATCACTGGCAAACAGGCCGAGAGCCTGCTGGGAAGTGCCAACATGACCATCAACAAGAACGCCATTCCCAACGACCCCGAAAAGCCGATGGTCACGAGCGGTGTGCGCATCGGCACACCAGCGATGACGACCCGCGGCTTCCAGGACGAGCAGGCGCGCCAAACAGCCAACCTGATCGCCGATGTGCTGGAGCATCCGAACGATGCGGCGAAGATCGAGGCAGTGCGCGCCAAGGTCGCGGCTCTCACGGCCCAGTTCCCGGTGTATGGGGCGACCTAGCCCGAGGCCATGAAGTGCCCGTTTTGCGGTCACTCCGAGACCCAGGTGATGGAGACCCGGGTCGCTGAAGACGGCGAGTTCATCCGGCGCCGGCGTCAGTGCGCCTCCTGCGAAAAGCGTTTCACAACCTATGAGCGTGCCGACGTCAGTTTTCCGGCCGTCGTCAAGAAGGACGGCCGCCGCATCGAGTATGAACGCGCCAAACTTCTGGCGTCCATGAAGCTGGCACTGCGCAAGCGCCCGGTCAGCACCGACCGGGTCGATGCGGCCATCGAGCGCATGGAGGAAAAGCTGCTCAACCTGGGCGCGCGCGAAGTTCCATCGGCGCGGCTGGGCGAGTTGGTGATGCGCGAACTGAAGAAACTCGACAAAGTCGCTTACGTGCGCTTTGCCAGCGTTTACCGCCGGTTTGAGGACATCGCCGAATTCAAGACCCTGGTCGATGAAGTACGGCGCTAAGCTCACTCCAGTGCCGCCCGTCCGCCCCAGCTCACCGTTTGTCAATTGACGCTAGCCAAACCCTGGCGATGACGCCAAACTCACCGCCATGAACAAGTCTCGCGGGTTTACCCTGGTCGAACTGATGATCGTGATCGCCATCGTGGCGATCCTGACCACACTCGCCGCGCCCTCATTCAAACAGTTGATCCAGTCCAACACCATGTCCGGTGCGGTGAACACTTTTTTGGGCGACATGCGCTTTGCCCGCAGCGAAGCGATCCGCCGTGGTGGCAATGTGGTGATGTGTCGCAGCGACGCGCCGGAAGCTAGCAGCCCGGTTTGCGGTACGGGGTCTGGCCCCGGCGGCAATGGCTGGGTCAGCGGCTGGATTATTTTTCACGATCTCGATGGCGATGGAAACAAGGACGCGGCCGAACCGGTGCTGCGGGTGCAGGCCCCTGTCACCACCTTGGACTCCATTGTCGAAACGGGTCGCAGTTCTTCCTCGACCAAGTTCCGCTTCACCGCCACTGGGCGGTTCATTGATCTGACTTCCGCGACCAACCTCCAATTTGGCGGCAACCCCACATTTGCCAATGCCGTGCAGAGGCTGGTGTGTGTCAACTTGGGTGGTCGCGCCCGCATTGCGGGCGACGGAAACTCCTCTTGTGGGACAAATTACCAATGACCTCCGTCTACAAAAGCCATGATCGCCAGTGCGGCGCCTCGCTAATCGAGGTGCTGATCGCCATCCTTTTGCTGTCGTTTGGTCTGCTTGCGCTTGGCGCCATGCTGTCGTACGCAGTCCAGGCACCCAAGATGTCGAACATGCGAGCCGTCGCTGCCAACATAGCTGCCAGTCACATCGAACGCATCCGTGCCAATCCAACCGGGTACACCAGCGGTTCGTACACCGTGACCATGAGCTATGACGGCACCTTCAGCGATGTTCCCCTGGTCAACTGTTCCTACCCGACTTGCGACCCAGCAAAACTCGCCGCTCTCGACAACAGCACGGTGCAGCGAGCGGCACGTATCGAATTGCCGGCCGGCGGCGTGCTGGTGACTTGCGATACCACACCCTGCAGTCTGGCTGGTGCCGCCAATTTGTGGATCATCTGGCAGGAGCCAAGTACCTTGGCCGCGCTCAACCCCAGCACCTCGGACAATTGCCCGACCCAGGTCACCAACACTTACACGCGTCCCAAGCCGCGCTGCCTGTACGTGAGGTTCAAGATATGACAAACCGTCAACACCCCCGGACGCAACAGCAATCTGTCAGGGGATTTTCGCTGATTGAGCTGATGGTCTCCCTGACCATCGGTTTGATCATTGCCGTGGCCGCCGTATCCGCCTACCTGGGTGCGGCGAGCGCGGGCAAGATGGCCGAGGCGCAAAGCCGCATGAACGAGGCTGCGCAGGCGGCGCTGGCGATATTGACGCAACAACTGAGGATGGCGGGCAACAATCCCAAGCGTGCGAACCGGGTCGATGCCAGCACGCCAACACTGGCGAGCCTGCGCAACCCGGTTTATATGCCCACGCCGACCTACGCAGGCTTCAGTGTTTCACCGTCCACGTACACCCTGTCGAATTTCAAATTCATCCGTGGATGCACTGGTCGGTTCGGCAACATTACGTCGACAACTGCGACGATCGACACCCTTGATACATCGACCTGTGCCGCCGGTACCAGCACGTTGCCGGACTCGCTTGCCGTCATCTATGAGGCCGACCGCTTTAACACGATACCCACGACGGCTGGCGCGCCTACCGACTGCCTTGGCAACGCCCTGACCACCATCACGGCAAACAACGTTCCCACGATTGTCGGCGGCACCGTCACGACGGCAACCCCGGTGACGTTCACGGTTGCCGAAAACCGGTTCTTCATTGGCACATCTACCGCCATCGTCTCTCCGAGTCTGTATTGCAAGGGCAATGGCGGTGCCAGCACGGCGCAACCGCTGGTGGAAAACATAGAAGACATGCGCTTAACCTACGGCACCCTGAGCACTTCGGCAACCGTGACCGGCGTGGTTGGCTATTTGCGCGCCGATCAGATCCTGTCCGAACCCAGCTTGGCCGCCCTGACCAGTGACGCCTCGCGCTGGAAGAAAGTCATCGCGGTGCGCATTTGCGTCGTTGTCCGCAGCGAGGCACCAGTGGTCGACTCCGCTGCCTCAGCGAAGTACCTCGACTGCGAAGGCAACTTGGTAAGCGCACCCGACTTGCGTCTGCGCCGAGCCTACTCAACGACCGTTGAATTGCGTAACTAGCTGCAAACCTCGAGAGTGATCATCATGACAAACCAGGTCTTTCACACTTTCACACCAGAGCGCTTGCGCTCCTCGCACAAAGTTCACCGGCAAACTGGTGTGGTGCTGATCATTGCCTTGATCCTGCTGGTGGTGATCTCGCTGTTGGCCGTTAGTGGTATGCGTGGTGCGACTTCCGCGGAGGCCGTGGCCGGCAACGTGCGCACAACCGAGCTCGGCATGCAGGCTGCGGAGATCGCCTTGCGCTACTGCGAGGACTCGGTGGTGCAGCAAATCACTAGCTCCACCCCGACCAGCACGCCCACCATACTTCCCTACTCAGTTGTGCCCAAGTGGAGTGAACGCAATGCGGCAGGTGAGCTGGTTAACTGGGATGGCACGGCCTCCACTGCGCCCTATGCGCTGCCCTTGACCCTGGTCAATCAGCCCGGCATGACCACTACCTACCAGCGCCCGCCAGAGTGCATGGTTGAACCACTGCCGGTGATGCCAGCAGGCACAACCACGGTGAGCACAAACTCAGCCTTTGTCATCACGGCACGCGGCTTTGGCCCCGAGGTGCTGGCCGCGGACAGCACACGCAGCCGCCCCAGGGGTACCGAGGTCTGGCTTCAATCCCATATCCAGGTCGCCGGCGCTGGTACCGGAACCGGTACGGGCACTTCCACGGGCACTTCCACGGGCACTTCCACCGGCACTTCCACGGGCACTTCCACGGGCACTTCCACGGGCACTTCCACGGGCACTTCGACAGGTACGAGTACCGGCGGCGGTGACGACGGCGGTGACGACGGCGGTGACCACGACGGCCACGGCGGCAGCCATGGCGGCGACTAATTGGCTCTATCGATACAGCAACTGCACCCTTTGACGACACTCTGAATGACAAGAGGTAACCTCATGTTCAAACGCTCCCTGAAACCCCTGTTCGCTGCGATGCTAATTGCCACCGCGCTGAGCCCTGTGCGCGCGCAACTGGCGCAGGAACCACTGCTGAACCGACCCAATTCGGTCGCACCCAACCTGGTTCTGATCCTCGATACATCGGGCTCGATGGACGCCAACTACATCTATCAGTGGGGTGGCACTGGCGACGCCTTTGGCATGCCCGGGCCAAGCACCAAGACCTACGCCCAGTTCTCGCCCGACGTCAACCGCCTGTATTACGACCCGCGCGTTCGCTATCGCCCGCGGGTGGACTACCTCGGTAACCCAATGGCCGTGAACGCCCCGAGCTCGGGCTGGGAGGTCTATTTCCGCATCACTTCAGGTGCCTACACATCGGCTCAGCTTGGTAGCTTGAGCGACTACTACAACCCCTCCTACGCCCCTCCCGTCATGAGCGTGGTCTTCGGTAGCACAGCAAGTTACCCGAACAAGGTGACCGCGCCCATGATTTCGGGCGGCGCCCTGTTTCCCAAGTTCATCAATCGTACCGATTGCGTGACCAATGCGACTTCATGCACAGCCAGCGAGGAGGCACAAAACCATTCGAACTGGAACAAGTGGTACACCACGCGCCTGGAAATGACCAAGACCGGCCTGGGTGCGGCATTTCGACCACTCAAGGACGATTCCATCCGTCTGGGCTATGGCACCATCAGCCAGATCGACGGCGGACGCCTGCAACAGGGCGTCGGCTCATACGCTAGTGCACCTGGCGGGGTCAAGGACACGTTCTTCAACTGGCTGTATGGCCTGCGCGCCTCCAGCAGCACGCCAAACCTGACCGCCGTGGACAACACCGGCAAGTATTATTCGCGCACCGACAGCGACGGACCTTGGGCCACCCTGCCCAACCCGTCATCGACCGGCATCAGCACGGTCACGGCCAGCGGTCCGGGCAAGGCCGAACCGATAGCGAGCCACGCAAGTTGCCGCCGATCGTTCTCGATGCTGGTGACCGACGGCTACTGGAACGGCACACAGCCAAGCACTGCGGGCAACGCCGACAACACCGGTTTCAGCATCAAACCGGCGGTCGGGCCGAATTTCGTTTACACACCAGGCCCACCGTATGCCGACGGTGCCAGCAACACGCTGGCCGACATTGCCATGTACTACTGGGGCCGTGATCTGCGCGCGGATCTGGCGAACCGGGTGCCGGTGATCAATTCGAACGGCATCAACAACCCTTCAACCTGGCAAAACGTCTCGTTTTATGCGGTCACACTGGGCATTGACGGTACCTTGCCACACACAGCAGCGATGTTGGCGAATCTGACCTCCGGAGCGACGTCGTGGCCAACGCCAACCGCCAATACACCGACCACGATCGATGACACTTGGCATGCCACCATCAACGGGCGCGGGGAGCTGCTCAACGCGAGCAACGCAACCGAGCTAACCGCAGGTTTGAACAAGATGTTCACCACCATTGCGGGGTTGCCAAAAACACTATCGGGCGTTGCCGTTTCGACCACATTCCTGAAGAATGGCACACGCAAGTACAAACCGGAATACGTTCCCGGCACCTGGTCAGGCCGACTTTCCGCCATCGAACTCGATCCGCTCACCGGCAACGACAAGGTTCCGCAACATACATTCTGGCAGGTGGAGCGGGGACCGAATTCGGCCGGTGGCCCAATCAGCTCGATCCCGGCGCCGAGCCTGCGCAACGTCGTGACCTGGAACGGCAGCACCGCCGTAACCTTTGACGCCACCAACACCGGATTAACAACTGACCTGATAGCGTACCTGCGCGGTGACGCCACAAACGAACTTCGCAACGCTGGCACCTTGCGCAACCGCGAAGCGGTGCTGGGCGATATCGTCAACTCGAGCCCGGCGTTCATTCTGAACAACCTTGACATGAGCTACGAAAAGTTGCTTCCTGCCAATTCATTTGGTGACTATCGGGCTTTTGTTGCCAACAAAGCGGCGCGCACTGAAGGCGTGCTGTTCGTCGGCGCCAACGACGGCATGCTGCACGGATTTCGCGACAGCACGGGCGTCGAAACCTTTGCTTTTGTGCCACAGGCCGTGGTGCCCAACCTCGCCAAGTTGGCGGTCACGCCCTACGTCCATCAGTATTACGTCGACGGACCCAACACCGAGGCGGACGCCTATCTGAACGGTGTCTGGAAGAACCTGCTGTTGAGTACGGCGGGGGCCGGGGCCAAATCGGTATTTGCATTCGATGTGACCAACCCGTTGACGATGACCGCAGCCAATGTTCTGTGGGAAGTGAATTCGACCACAACCAACTTTGCCAATCTCGGCAATGTGCTCAGTGAAGTGCAGGCCGGAATCTTGCTAAGCGGCGACTGGGTCGCCATCTTCGGCAACGGATTTTCCAGTACCTCGGGCGTAGCCAGTCTGTTTGTGGTCAACCTGCAAACGGGTCGGTTGATTCAGGAGATCCGGGCCGACATCAGTGGTGGCAATGGCCTGGGCGGTGTGCGGGTCGTGCGTGACGCAAACCAGCGCATCATCGGGGCCTATGCCGGTGACCTGAAGGGGAACATGTGGAAATTTGACCTTTCCAGCACCACCAGCGGTACATGGAAGGTTGGTTTGTCCAACGGTTCAACTTTCAGCCCGCTGTACGCTGCTGGTGCCACCCACCCCATCACTGCGGCACCGGCTGTTTTGCCGCATCCGAACGGCGGCTATGTGGTCGCTTTCGGAACAGGCAAATTTGTTGAAGCCGCCGACGCCGTTGCGCCTTACGCAGCGCAAACCCTATATGGCGTATGGGATGCGCAGCCCTTTGGTGCGACCACGACACCAACCGGCGCGGCCGTCACCGGCCTGACATCGCTGCTGCAACAATCCATCACCGCCGTGAGTGTGGGCACGCCAGCAGTGACCTACTACCGCGTCTCCACCAACAAGCTGACCTGGGGCAATGGTCTGACCGGAACCCGGGGCTGGTACATCAATCTGCCTAACAGTGGGGAGCGTCTGGTCTATCCGGAAGATCGACTGGCCGGCACCTTCATCCTGGCGAGCACGCTGTCGCCGGTTAGCTCGGCTGCGGCAGACCTGTGCGTACAAACTGGCAGCGGTTCGGGTTGGGCCTATGTCTTGGACGGCCTGACGGGCTCTGGACCAACCAAACCCACGCTCGACACCAATGGTGACGGCATTGTGGACGCCAATGATGCGCTGGTCAGCGGCTGGCAAGACCCGGTCGACGGGCGCCCGACACCGATCACGATCGAGTCCACAACGCTCAAGGACAGCTACTGCATCGTGACCGCGCAAAACACCTGCACCGAAGTCGAACTGACCTGCGGTCAGGTTGGCGCCAAAGCGTGTCCGACAAGCTCCTCGTCAGTCAGCGGCCTGAAGTCGCGCGAATGGCGCCAGCTCTTCATGCGCTAGACTGGCGTTACGCACCCAAGGCATTCAACATGGAGACGGATCATGCAATCAGGTAATACCCAAGGCAGGCGGCGGGCGCGACGCAGAGGCTTTACGCTGATCGAAATCATGATTGTGGTGGCGATCATCAGCATCCTGGCTGCCATCGCCCTGCCCGCCTACACCGGCTACATCGCCCGCGCCCACCGGGCCGATGCCAGAACCCAGCTGCTGCAAGTGGCGCAATTCATGCAGCGGTTTTATGGTGCGAATGACCGTTACGACAAGGTTCGCGATGGCACCATCGACGTGATCAACCAGGTGCCGAGCAACCTGCAACAGTCCCCGGCCGACGGTACCGCACTGTACACACTGTCAATACCGAATGCGACGCTAAGCCAATCAGCCTTCGTACTACGGATGGATCCGGTGCCCGGTGGCAGCATGGACGGTGACGAGTGCGGATCGTTCACGATCACATCACTTGGCATCAAGGGCGTCGCCTCGGGAACCACGGCGGGCAACACCGCTTTGCGTGACAAGTGCTGGAAGTAGCTCGCAGAGGCAATCCGAAGAACGCGAACCACGGTCCGTGAAGCATGATGGCTGATCCGGCTCGCCTGATCGGGCGGGCGCTCGAGTTGGCCAACGCGAGTCTGACCCTGAGTTCACCGAACCCGCGCGTCGGCTGTGTGATTGCCGATGCCCACGGGCGCATCCTCGGCCAGGGCCATACGCAGCAAGCCGGTGGCCCGCACGCAGAAATCATGGCCCTTGCCAGCGCGCGCGCGGCGGGCGCCAACCTACTCGGCGCGACAGCCTACGTGACCCTGGAGCCGTGCTCTCACCAAGGGCGCACCGGACCCTGCTGCGACGCCCTGATCGATGCTGGAATCAAGCGGGTGCTTGCCTCCATCGCCGACCCCAACCCCCTCGTGTCTGGGCGTGGCTTGGCGAAGCTGCGCGCGGCTGGTGTCGAAGTTGAAACTGGTCCTGGTGCCGTCCAGTCGCGCGAGCTGAACCTGGGTTTCTTCAGTCGCATGATCCGCAAGCGGCCCTGGGTGCGGATGAAAATCGCCGCCTCGCTTGACGGCAAGACAGCTTTGGATAACGGCACAAGTCAGTGGATCACCTCCGAGACGGCGCGAGCCGATGGCCACGCCTGGCGAGCACGTTCCTGTGCCTTGCTCACGGGCATCGGCACAGTGCTGCATGACGACCCACGACTTGACGTCAGACTCGTCGCTACCGAGCGCCAGCCGCAGCTGGTGATTGTCGACAGTACCCTGCAAACCCCCCCTGACGCTCATGTTTTTGTAGCGCCTCGTGCCCTATCCATCTACGTTTCAGCCATAAATGACAACAAACGCGAAGCGCTTGAAAGGCGCAATGTACGCATTGTCTGTCAACCCGGCGAGCGCGGCCAGGTGGACCTGCAAGCGATGCTGCACGATCTCGGCGCACACGAAGTCAACGAGTTGCATGTTGAGGCCGGTCCACGGCTCAATGGCGCCCTGATTCAGGCCGGACTGGTGGACGAGTTCCTGATCTACCTTGCCCCGCAGTTCATCGGACAGGGCCGCGGCATGGCGCATTTTGGCCCGATTGAGGAACTCTCGGCCGCGCCGGCCCTTGAGTTCGTGTCCACCGAGCGCCTCGGGCCGGATCTTCGCCTTCTCGCCAGAGTCCAAGGTCACGACGAGTTCTAACGCAGCCATACCAGCGTGGTCGAGCAGCCCGCCACAGCCGTGACCGAAGAACCGACGCCGGATTTCCCGAAATCGGTGGCGTTGCTGCTGGCGCTGATGATGATTCTGGTGCCCGCCCTGGGCGCGCGCAGCCAGGAATTGGTGCAGGACACGTTCAAGTCCATCTTGGTTTCCTTTGCTGGGCTGGCGGGCATGTTCGCCTGCTTCTGGCAAGCGCGCGCCCGCCGCGCCTGGTTTTCCTGGCACAAGATCCTCTACCTGCCGCTGGCGCTGATGGCCTACGCGCTGGGGAGCATGCTCTGGTCGCACACCTATCTGGGAGGTGTCGAGGCGGTACGCTGGTTTGTTTTTTGTCTGATCCTGTGGCTGGGACTGAACGCCCTGACCCATGAACGCCTGAGCTACCTGCTCTGGGGCCTGCATCTCGGAGCCGTGCTGGCCTCGTTGTGGGCCGCATTGCAATTCTGGTTCGACTGGTCGTTCTTTGCGCAGGGTCCGAACCCGGCCTCAACCTTTGTCAATCGCAACTTCTTCGGCGAGTTTATCGTCTGCACTTTTCCGTTCTCGGTCCTCCTCCTGTACCGCGTCAGAGACAAGGCATCGGTGTTCCTGTTACTGTTTTCCCTGGCCTTCAACGTTGTCGCGCTGCTGATGACCGGAACGCGCTCGGCACTGATCGGCCTGTTGCTGTTGCTGGTGCTGCTGCCGCTCCTTGTGGTGCGCACCCGCGCGCAGATGATCTCGACGCCGTGGCGGCGCGCTCAGGCCCTGGCCCTGCTGGCGCTGTTTGTTGCCTCGGTGCTGGCACTGGGTTCGATTCCGACAGCGAACCGGGAGTTGATTGCCGAGGCGGGGCGCACGCACGCCCTGCACCGGGCCAGCGAGCGCCTGCTGTCGATGGCCCGATCGAGCGAATACAGTCAAGGCTCGTTTTCGATCCGCTCGCGGATGTGGAAATCCAGCCTGCGAATGATTGCCGCGCATCCGCTGGCCGGTGTGGGTGCCGGTGCCTGGGAGGTTCAGGCACCGCGCTATCAGGAGGCGCGCAGTCAGATCGAAACCGATTACTACGCTCACAACGAACCTTTGCAACTGATCGCTGAATATGGTCTGGTCGGCTGGGCGTTCCTGTTGGGTCTGCTCGCTTATCTGCTTGCGAGTGCCTATCGAACGCTGATGGATCGCACATCCGCCGGCAAACGCGAAGCACCAATGCGCGCGCTGACACTGAGCAGCCTGCTGGTGTTCCTGCTGGTGAGCAACGCCGGATTCGCCTGGCGCATGGCCGGGACCGGCGCCCTGTTTGCTCTCAGCCTGGCCTTGCTGGCGGCCTCGGACCTGCGTCTGGACCGCAGCCGGTCGAGACTGTGGCGTCGCTTCGCCTGCCGGCCATGGTGTTCGGTTTTCGTCCTGTCGGTCACGGCAATCTGCACTGGCGTGGGCCTCTACATCGCACAACAGGCCGCCGAGTGCGAGTCGAAGATCGTTCAGGCAGTGCGAATTGCCTTGACCATTTCGCGCTCCGGGCAACCGCGAGCGCAGCAATGGAGTGGAGAAAAGCAACGCATGTTCGCCCTACTCCGCCAGGGAATCGCAATCAACCCGCACTACCGCAAGCTCACGCCGATCGTGGCCGACAACGTGGCAACCTGGGGCGACTGGAAAAACGCCACCTGGATCTGGGAGTCGGTGCTGCGTTCCAGACCTTACGTGGTTGCGATGCTGGCGAATGTCGCCAGGGGACACATTCAATCCGGTGAGTTGCAGGCAGCGCGCCAATTCATGGACCGCGCCATCGCGGTACAGCCCGATGCGCCCGCGCTGGCATCTCTCGAAGTGCTGATGGCCAGCCGCTCAGGCGACACACAGAATGCCGCGCGGCGTGCCAGGGTATTGCTGGCCTCGGGATTTATCGATAACGACCTGTTTCAAACCGCCTATTCACTGGCGCTGGACCTGCACGATCAAGCACTTGGGGTGGCGGCGCTGCAGGCGGCCATCCGGAAGTGGCCGGAGCGTGCGGTGGATGCATGGATGAGGTTGGGCACGATCTATGATTCCATCGAACCCAAAGACCAGGGCCAGGCGCTCAACGCCTACCGTGCAGCCCTTGCCAATGCACCGCCATGGTCCAAGGACGCCGTGCGCCTGGCCGTCCCGGCCGCTTACCGGGGGAAACTGATATGAGGAGTCGATGAGGCTCAGCCTGCAACTGCCCGGACTGCAGCGTACCTGCAGCGTCGCCTACGAAATCGGGCTGGTACTGGCAGCGCTGCTGCTGCTTCTGGCCCTGCTGCATCGTCCCGCCGTCTGGCACGCCGACGTCGAGCGGATCGTTGACGCAAGGCACATCGCTGTCACCTACCCCAATGCGGCTGGCTTGAGGGCTGACCAGACGGTGCCCATTTACCGTTTCAGCGGCGACTGGCGCATGGCAATCGGCCAAGCCCGCGTTGAAAGTGTTGACGGACAAACCGTCTTGCTGAGTTTCGACCCCGGCGCGATGCGTTGGCCGATGGGCCGCCAGGGCCTGGTCACCGCGCAGCACGGTGATCTCGTCGAAATTGGGCTCGGTCGTCAGTTGGGTCTGCGCCCCGGCGATCGCCTGAATCTGTTCCGCGATCGAAAGCGCGTCGGTGGCGTCGTTCTCACCGAGCTTGGCGAGCAGACATCCAAGGGGCGCCTGACGGGCGACGGCAAGCTCGCTGCCACCGGCCTGCTGGCGAGCGAATTCACGGTCAGCACGCAGGCGGTCTTCGACCAACATTCCTGGCTCAGTGCCTTTGAGTTGGCTTCGGTGATGCTGCTGCTGTGCATTTACCTGGCGGTCCTGATAGGGCAACGCCGCTCCCCGTTGCTGATCCTCGGCGAACACATGATGCCGGGACTGCGACGTCTTCTCACGCCCGGTGTGCGCCGGCTGTTGCAACTTGGTGCGGGCATGGCGTGGGTCTGGGTCAGCGTCACCTTTGCTGTCTATCTGCTTGATTGGCTGGCACATCTGCTGCCACAGACTTGGGCCCTGATCGAGCCGATCCGGCTGGCCATCTCAATGCCGGCAATGCTCAAGGACAAGCTGGTGTGGCTGTACGGGATCGGCGCCCTGTCCTATCTTGCGCTGATGTGGCAGACCCGCAGCTCGCCGTTGCAACTCGCCTGGCAACGGCTCGAATTTTCCGGCGGCATCTATCGATGGATGCAGGCGGGAATACGGCGTGACGCAGTCATCTGGTTGCTGCATGGCGTGATTGCGTTTGCCTTTGCCCGCACCCTGCTGGGTTTTGTCCAGGGCAACCTCAGCCACGCGCTGCACATTGCCTGGCCACACTCTGGCACGCTGCTCACGGGCATGCGCGACTCCGACTACGCCGGACGATTGCTGAGCGCGACCGGCTCGATCGGCGCGACCATCGCCCACATGCTGACGCACCGACCACAATTTGACTCCATTGAATCGCTGCACCTCACAGTGCGTTACCTGCTTTGGACCCTGACGATCATTGGCTGCCTGATTGGCTACGGTCACTCGATCCTTGGCTTCCTGTGGGGCAAGCGCATCCGTAACCTTGACTTCACTCTTACAGGCTGGATCAGCAACGCGGTCTGCTACGGACCACTGCTCGGTGCGGTGTTCTGGCAGATGTTGCCGGCACTGGTCGGACCTGACCCGATCTTCGCCTCAGGAGCTATCGGCTACCTGGCGATGGGGGTGGAAACCTATCTGAACCTGATCTACATGCTCACCATATGGAATCTTGGCACGATGTTTGGTGTGATGACCGACAAGGGCGTGCGCCGCAGCGGCTTCTATGCCGTGGTGCGACATCCAAGTTATACGATGGAGGTGCTGATGTTCCTGGCACTGGAGCTGCGCGGTTTGAGTGGCCCTGCCCAGTGGTTTGCGGCGAGCATGCTGGTGGCGATTTACTGGCTGCGCTCGGAACGCGAGGATGCCTTCATGCGTCGTTCCAATCCGCAATACACAGCGTATCAGAACACCACGCCGTACAAATTCATCCCCGGCATCTATTGAATGCAGGCGCCGGTTGCCAGTCCCGTGTCACGTTGATGAGGCGATTTTTGCCGCGACGCCGGAGCGGCCCCGAATCCCTGCGAAAATGCAGTCATGTTTACTGGAATCATCACTGGCGTCGGACGCATCCTCCTGGCAGAACCCCTGGGTGCATCGGGCGCCCACGGCTGCCAACTGCGCATCCTTGCCCCCCCAGACTACCTGGGCGACGTGAGCGTCGGTGACAGCATCGCACTCAACGGTGCCTGCATGACCGTCACCGCGATGGAGCCTTCATCGGGCACATTCTGCGTCGACATTTCGGCCGAATCGCTGGCGCGCACCACTGGTCTCGCGCAGCCCGGCCCTATCAACCTGGAGAAGGCCCTGCGTGCCAATGATCGCCTTGGCGGCCACCTGGTCTCGGGTCATGTCGACGGCATCGGCAGAGTGATCAGCTTTGCCGAGGTCGGTGAAAGCTGGGATCTGCGCATCCTCGCACCGCCAGCCCTGGGCAAGTACCTTGCCTACAAAGGATCGCTGACGGTCAACGGTGTGAGCTTGACCGTTAACCGTGTTGACGATCTAGAAGATGGCTGCGAGGCCCGCATCAACCTGATCCCGCACACGATCCAGAACACCGCCCTGGGGGGACTCCGAGCAGGTTCCCTGGTCAATCTGGAAATTGACCTGATCGCGCGGTATGTCGAGCGCATGCTTGCTACGGCGCCCACCTCGGACACCGGCCCAACGCAACACAGTGAACGGCGATTCACCCCAGAACACCTTTTGAAAGACAAGGCATGAGCGAACTCTCCCCAGTGGCCATTTCGCCGGTTGAAGACATCGTCGCGGACATGCGCGCCGGTCGAATGGTCATTCTCGTCGATGAGGAAGATCGCGAAAACGAAGGCGATCTGCTGTTGGCCGCCGAGCACGTCAACGCCGAGGCAATCAATTTCATGGCCCGCTTCGGCCGCGGCCTGATCTGCCTGACGCTGAGCCGCGAACGCTGCGAGCGCCTGCAGTTGCCACCCATGACCCTGAGCAACGGCGACAAGAAGAACACCGCATTTACCGTTTCCATCGAAGCCGCAGAGGGCGTCAGCACCGGGATTTCCGCCGCCGATCGGGCGCGCACCGTGCAGGCTGCGGTAGCCCCCGATGCCAGGCCCAGCGACCTGGTGCAGCCGGGTCACATCTTCCCCCTGCAGGCGGTCGACGGTGGCGTGCTGATGCGCGCCGGCCACACCGAAGCAGGTTGCGACCTTGCGGCGATGGCCGGTTGTGCCCCGGCGGCGGTCATCTGCGAAATCATGAACGATGATGGCACCATGGCCAGACTGCCAGATTTGCAACTGTTTGCAGCGCGGCACGGGCTGAAGATTGGTACCATCGCCGACCTGATCGAGCATCGCAGCCGGGTGGAGTCGCTGGTGCAGCGGATGGGGACGCACAGCATTCAAACGGCTTTCGGAAGCTTTGAAATTCACGCCTTCAAGGACCAGACCACGCACGATGTCCATCTGGCCCTGGTCAAGGGCCAATGGGGCCCCCTCGACACGGTGGCCGCGCGCGTTCACGAACCCATGTCGGTTCTCGATGCCCTGGAGGTCGGACGCGCCATGCACTCATGGAGTCTGGACGCCGCCTTGAAGCGTATTGCGGCCGAGGGTCAGGGTGTGGTGGTGTTGCTCAATTGCACGGAGAGTGCGGCGCAATTGCTGGCGCAGTTCGACGGAACAGCGCGCTCCAGCCACGGACCTGAGAGAGGTCGCATGGACTTGCGCAGTTATGGCATCGGTGCGCAGATCCTGCGTGAGTGCGGCGTACACAAGATGCGCGTGATGGGCAACCCGCGGCGCATGCCAAGCATGGCCGGCTACGGGCTGGAAATTGTCGGATACATCTCCAAGTAGCTGCCCACGGGCGAGGACCAAGCATGTTTGAGGCTGAACAGGGAACCCTGGCAGGTACCGATCCCCGGCTACAAGGCCGCAAGTTGAAGATTGGCCTGGTGCAGGCACGCTTCAATTTTCCGGTGACCCAGGCGCTGACCCAGGCCTGCACTGCGGAACTGATCGAACTTGGTGTTCAAGAGAAAAACATCCAGCTGGTTCAGGTACCCGGTGCCCTGGAAGTCACGCTGGCACTGGCCACTCTGGCGGAAAATGGCAGTTTTGACGCTCTCGTGGCGCTGGGCTGCGTGATCCGCGGTGAAACGTATCATTTTGAGCTGGTAGCCAACGAATCCGCAGCCGGGATCACTCGCGTCGCCCTGGATTACCAATTGCCCGTCGTCAACGCCATCCTGACGACGGAGAACGTGGCGCAAGCGCAGGCCCGGCAAGTCGAGAAAGGTCGCGACGCGGCCCGCGTGGCGGTCGAAATGGCGAACCTGATGGCCGAGTTGCAATGACCGATCCCTACGCAGCAGCAGCCCCGAAGCGTCCGCCGCGGCAAATCCGCAGCGGCCTGACCGCCACCGGAGCTCGCAAGGCTGCCAGCAAATCTCAGCGCAGCCGCTCGCGAGAATTCGCCTTGCAGGCCCTGTACCAGAGACTGGTAGGAAAAAACCCGATCGCCGATATCGACGCCTTCACGCGGGATTTGGCCGGTTTTTCCAAGTCCGACCCGGTCCACTTTGAGGCCTTGCTACAGGGCTGTGCCAGCCAGTCCGAGGCACTGGACACGCTGCTGTTGCCGCTGTTGGACCGAAAGCTCGCCGAAATCTCGCCGGTGGAGCACGCGGTCCTGTGGATCGGCGCCTTTGAGTTTGCGAACTGTCCGGATGTCCCGTGGCGGGTCGTGCTCAACGAGTGCATTGAACTGGCCAAGGAGTTTGGCGGGACCGATGGGCACAAATACGTCAATGCCGTGCTCAATGAACTCGCCAAGCGCCTGCGCAGCACAGAAATGGCCGCGGAACCATCGGGCGCGGCCACGACTCGAAAGCCCTGAAATGACGCAAGACCTGTCCATCCTTCATCTGGTACTCAATGCCAGCCTGGTCGTACAGTTGGTGATGCTGCTGCTGATGTTCATCTCGGTGTCGAGCTGGGCCGCCATCTTTCGAAAATGGTTTGCCCTCAAGAGAATCAAGACCCTCAACGATGGATTCGAGCGCGGTTTCTGGTCCGGTACCAGCCTCAACGAGCTGTTCGCGGCCGCCGCCAACAATGCGCACACTTGCGGGCCTATGGAACGCATCTTTGCCAGTGGCATGAGGGAGTTCCAGAAGCTGCGCGAGAAGCGCATTGCCGATGCCAGTACGCTGCTTGACGGGGCGCGTCGCGCCATGCGTGCGAGCCTGCAGCGCGAAATGGATGTCATCGAGACTCACCTCTCGTTTCTGGCTTCGGTCGGCTCGGTCTCGCCCTACGTCGGCCTGTTCGGCACGGTATGGGGCATCATGCACGCCTTCACCGGGTTGGCCTCGCTGCAGCAGGTCACCCTGGCAACTGTCGCACCAGGCATTGCCGAGGCTCTGGTCGCCACCGCCATCGGCCTGTTTGCTGCCATCCCGGCGGTCGTCGCGTACAACCGTTTCGCGCGCGACATCGACCGCGTTGCCATCAGGCTGGAGACCTTCATTGAAGAGTTCTCCAATATCCTGCAGCGTAACCTGGGCACGCAATCGGCCTCCGGCCAGTGAAAGGAGTCGGACCATGCCCTCCCTGGTCAGTCGAGGTCGCGGCCGCCGCACCATCAACGAAATCAATATGGTGCCCTTCATTGATGTGATGCTGGTGCTACTGATCATCTTCATGGTCACGGCGCCGCTGATTGCGCCCAGCGTGATTGATCTGCCAAGCGTTGGCAAGGCCAGGCGCCAGCCCGACGCGGTGATCCAGTTGCTCATCGGCAAGGATGAATCCGTGACGATGAATGTAGGCGACAAAGCGACCCGGCTCGATCTGCAAAATCTGGCCCGCAGCGTCAGCCAGGCGCAAGCCGGACTGGCCAACTCCGCAGTCGTCATCAGCGCCGACCGCAGCCTGCGTTACGAAACCGTGGTCCGGGTCATGGACACCCTGCAGCGCGCCGGGGTCCCGCGCGTGGGCCTGTCGGTGCAACTCGCCAACTAGTAGCTTGGCATGCAACTATCCGCCGATCGCCTTGAGTTTGCGCCGCCCCCGACGCCTGGGTTGGTACGTGCCCTCGGCCTGGCGATCCTCGCCCATGCAGCCCTGCTCGCGGCACTCACCTGGGGCGTGCACTGGCGACGTGAAGCGCTCACGCTCAGCGCGGAGGCGGAACTTTGGTCGGCTGTGCCGCAGGCCGCAGCACCCAGGCCAATCGAGACTGCTCCCGAGCCCCCTGCCCCCGCACCGGTGCCCACGCCGCCGCTGCCGGTGAGCCCGGCGCAACCGGATCCCGCCATCGCGCTGGAGAAGGAAAAGGTTCGGCTGGAAAGGCTGCACCAACAAGCGATTGAGCAGCAGCGCCAGGAGCGGCTGCAACGCGAACAAAAGCGCCAACACGAGCAACGGCTGGCGCAAGAAAAGGCCAAGGCTGCCCAGGAGGCCAAGCGTCGCGAGGCCCTGGCGGCGCAGCAGGAACTCCAGCGCATTGAGGCGCAGCGTCAGGCAAATTTGCGTCGACTCAGCGGCTTGGCGGGTGCCACCGGGGCTTCGGAGTCCTCGGGTCATGCCCTGCAAGCCTCCGGCCCATCTGCAAGCTACGCCAGCCGCGTCAGCGCACGGATCAAGCCGAACATTGTTTTTGCCGACATGATCGACGGCAACCCGCTGGCCGAAGTGGAGGTGCGAACGGCGCCAACCGGCGCCATTCTCAGCCGCAAGCTGACCAAGTCCAGCGGCGTCGCCAAATGGGACGAGGCGGTCCTGAAGGCGATCGACAAGACCCCCGAACTCCCGCGCGACATCGATGGACGAGTGCCCCCAGCACTGATCATCGGCTTTCGCCCCAAAGACTAGTCTGGCGCGCCTCGAACCTCCCCATGGCTCCCTGGCGCTACAAACTCAGTAGCGGACCAAGCAGTAACAATGAGCCTTCTGGCGATTATTGCTCATATTCGACGGTCACTGCAGTGGATCCCACCAAAGCCCGCCATGCACCCAGCGCAGCCTCACTCGGGAAGAACTTGAGATCATCGGCCAATTGCAACTCTGCACATGCCACCTCGCCTTGCTGCTGGCACGACAACATCAAGCGCACCGCAAGACCCCAGACGACCTCGCCCTGTGTTGTCAGCTCGCGCCGAGGCGCAAACTCCCTGAGCAGAGCGCCCAGATCGGGTATGGACGCTGCATTGGAGCGCAAAGGCACGCGCAGGAATTTCCCAAAGCGGCAACGCGCCTGATCCAGATCCCAGAGCTGCGTCACAGTCAGTTGCATGCCGCCGGAAAATTTGTCGGGTTGCGGTCGCCCCATGACGATCACCGTCTGGTCGTCCTGCAGCAGCCGGTGGTAGCGCTCAAGCGTGGCCTCGTCGGCGCGTGCCTCGATGACGCCGGTCTTGTCATCGAGCTTGAACAGGGCCAGCTTGCCGCGCTGGCCGTTGACCACCCGCAATTCGCCGATGACGCCGGCGAGCAATTGCGGCTCGCGCGTATCGATCAAGTCGCCGATGCGGCGCTTGACAAAACGGCGGACCTCGGATGCAACCTCGTCAAACAGATGCCCGGAAAGATAGAACCCGAGGGCCGACTTCTCCTGCAACAAACGCTCCCTGACGCCCCAGGGGTTGGTCGGTACGAGGGCCGGCTCCTGCGAACTCGAACCGTGATCGTCGCCACCCGGATCGTCAAACAATCCGCCCTGATCGGCGTTGGCGACCGCAGCAGCGCCGAACTCAAATGCCAGATCAACGGAGGCGAGCAGGCTGGCGCGATTCAGATCCACGCAATCAAAAGCACCGGCCTTGATCAGCGCTTCAAGGGTGCGCTTGTTGATCCGACTGCGGTCCACCCGCACACAGAAATCAAACAGACTGGTGAAGTCACCGGCCCGAGTTCCAAATGGAGCTGCGCCACGGCCTTCGCGAGCCATCACCACCGCTTCAATCGCCTGCGAACCCGAGCCTTTGATCGCGCCCAGGCCATAGCGGATGAGCTTGTCTGACACCGGTTCAAAACCGCATCTGCCACGGTTGATATCGGGAGGCTCAAAGCTGACGCCCATCCGGATGGCATCCTCATACAGGACCCTGAGCTTGTCGGTGTCGCCCATTTCCACGGTCATGTTGGCACAGAAAAACTCGGCTGTGTAGTGCACCTTGAGCCAGGCCGTCTGGTAAGCCAGCAAGGCGTAGGCAGCCGAGTGCGACTTGTTGAAGCCGTACCCGGCGAACTTTTCCATCAGGTCGAAGACTTCGTCGGCACTGGCCTGGCTCAGGCCGTTGGCCGCAGCCCCGTCGCGAAATGTCTGGCGCTGACGCGCCATTTCATCGGCATCCTTCTTGCCCATGGCGCGACGCAGCACGTCGGCGCTGCCCAGCGAATAGCCGCCGAGGATCTGCGCCATCTGCATCACTTGTTCCTGGTACACCATGACGCCATAGGTTTCGCCGAGGATGCCCTCGACGCGCGGATCAGGGTATTGCACCGGTTCGCGTCCGAGTTTGCG
Source organism: Pseudomonadota bacterium (assembly GCA_021812315.1). Taxonomy (GTDB): domain Bacteria; phylum Pseudomonadota; class Gammaproteobacteria; order Burkholderiales; family Burkholderiaceae_C; genus Rhodoferax. The sequence goes on along the minus strand of JAKANU010000002.1, from coordinate 11,920 downwards.
CGCAATGTAGGTCTGAATCAGGTCCATCGGACCCGGACGATACAGCGCATTCATCGCGATCAGATCCTCCAGACGACTCGGACGCGCGTCGCGCAGCATCCCCTGCATACCGCGACTCTCGAACTGAAATACCGCTTCCGTTTGACCCTGCGCGAAGAGCAGATAGACCGCCGGATCGTCCAGGGCCAGCTCGTCGTACGTGAAATTCTCCCGACCGGCATGTCGGGCGCGGATCATGTTCTTGGCAAGTTCGAGAATGCTCAGCGTGGCGAGGCCCAGGAAGTCGAACTTCACCAGACCGATGGCCTCCACGTCATACTTGTCGAACTGGCTCACCGCCGACTCACTTCCGGGCTGCTGGTACAGAGGGCAAAAATCGGTCAACTTGCCCGGCGCAATCAGCACACCGCCGGCGTGCATGCCGACGTTGCGGGTCACACCCTCGAGCTTGCGCGCGAGCTCGAGCAATATCTTGACATCCTCCTCAGCGCCTTCACGCTGCGCCAGAGCTGGTTCGGCCTCGATGGCGTACACCGTCTTGTCATCCTTGCCCCGGTTCGGTGGCGGGATTTGCAAACTGACGCTGATTCCGGGCTTGTTCGGAATCAACTTGCTGATCCCGTCACAAAAGGTGTAGCTCATGCCCAGCACCCGCCCCACATCGCGTACCGCAGCGCGTGCCGCAAGGGTACCGAAAGTCACAATCTGGCTGACCGCATCTTTGCCATATTTGTCCTTCACGTAGTCGATCACGCGGTCACGGTTGCTTTGGCAAAAATCGATGTCAAAGTCCGGCATCGATACGCGCTCCGGGTTCAGAAAACGTTCGAAGAGCAAGTTGTATTGCAATGGATCCAGATCAGTGATCCTGAGTGAATAGGCCACCAACGATCCAGCGCCGGAACCGCGCCCCGGGCCGACCGGGCATCCGTGCGTCTTGGCCCAGTTGATGAAATCCCCGACGATGAGGAAGTAGCCGGCAAAACCCATCTCCAGAATGGTGGCAATTTCGAACTCGAGGCGCTGCACGTAGCGCGCTTGCTCCGACTCGCGTCGTTGGGTCTGCGGATAGAGATGAATCAGTCGCTGCTGCAGTCCTTCATGCGAGGCGCGGCGAAAGTATTCCTGTTCGGACAAGCGCCGCCCGTCGAGCTCAGGCGTCGGAAACTCAGGCAACTGCGGCTTGTCGAGTTCAAACGTGAGGCTGCAGCGCTTGGCGATTTCCAGCGTGTTGGCCAACGCGCTGGGCAAGTCGGCAAACAAGGCCTGCATCTGCGCCGACGACTTGAAATACTGCTCACGCGTGAATTTGCGCGCGCGCAACCGGTTGCCCAGGGTCTCACCTTCGGCGATGCAGACACGCGCTTCGTGCGCCTCAAAGTCCTCAGCGCGCGTAAATTGCACAGGATGTGTGGCCACCACCGGCAAACCCAGGCGTGCTGCCAATGCCACGCTGGCACGAACGCAGACTTCGTCGTCGGCGCGCCCGGCGCGCTGCAATTCCAGGTAAAAGCGGTGCACGAACATCCTGGCCAGACGCAGCGCCAGGTCCGACGCCACAGCCTCGTCTCCGCGCATGAGCGCCTGACCCACCGGGCCCGCCTGGGCACCACTAAGCAGGATCAGTCCCTCATTGAATTCGCCAAGCCAGGCGAACTTCAGCGCCGCGTGACCACGCCCGCTGTGTCGGGTCCAGCCCCGCGCCAGCAATTCGCAAAGGTTCAGGTAACCGCGTCGGTTTTGCGCCAACAACACGACCCGAGACAGCGCCGGCTCGCTTGTGCCCGGGCCCTCCAGCCAGACCTCGGCACCAATCAGCGGCTTGACGCCAGCCTTGCGCGCGGCCTTGTAGAACTTGATGGCACCAAACAGATTGCTCAAATCCGTGATCGCCAATGCCGGTTGCCGGTCCGAGGCGGCACAACTGGCGATATCATGGATGCGGTTGGTGCCGTCGACAATGGAAAACTCGGTGTGCAAACGCAGATGAACGAACATGATTCATTGTAGAGTGCACGACCTGTCGCCAGCATGCGCGCGAGGTTGGCTGCGAGGCATCCGCTGCCGGCACGAAAGGGAGATAAAGTCTTGAAGATTCTTGTTGTCGACGATCATGCGCTGGTGCGCGAAGGCTTGCGTCAGGTTCTCCAGGGACTACCCGCGCCGGTCGAGGTGATCGAGGCGGCGCACTGTGCCGCAGCCTTTGAACTGGCACGCTGCAACCCCGATCTGGACCTGGTGCTGCTGGACTATCACCTGCCCGACATGAACGGCATGCAGGCGCTGGATCTGTTGGGCCGCCTGCATCCGGAACTGCCGGTACTCATGCTCTCGGGTTCGATCAACCCGAACATGATGCGCCAGGTTCTCGCCAAGGGGGCCTGCGGCTTCTTGACCAAGACCGGCCTGAGCAGCGAGATCCTCGCGGCCGTTCGGGCGGTCCTTGCGGGAGACATCTACATGCCGGCGCAGTTGCGCGAAGCCACCGGTCACACTGCAATCGAGGGCTCGGCGTCGAGCCAGGATCTGCCCACGCTGACACGTCGCCAGGAGCAGGTGCTGTACCTGCTGATCGACGGTCATTCAAACAAGGACATGGGCGAGAGATTGCATTTGTCCGAGGAAACCATCAAGACCCACGTCAGTGCCGTGATGCGCGCTTTCGGCGCCGCTACGCGGCTGCAGGCGGTGACCAAGGCCGCGCGTTTCGGCTACGTCAAGGCGTCCTCCGGGCGCTGATCCGGCGACAGGAGATGGCGCACCAGGCTGCGCAGCTTGGCCGGGCGCACCGGTTTGTGCAAGAGTGTCAATTGCGCCTGCTGTGCACTCTGTAGCGTGGCCGGGTCAGTGTTGCCGCTGATCAGGCATGCGGCGATCGCCTGGCCCGCGGCGGCGCGCAATCGGCGCACGACTTCGACACCGTCGTGGGCCTCGCCCAGATCGAAGTCACTGATGATCAAATCAATTCTCCCGGTCTCAGCCAGGCAGTTCAAGGCGCTGCCCAGCCCATCGGCCGCCACAACACTGCCGCCCCAGCCCTGCAACAACACCACCAGGCCTTCCCGCTCGAGTGCGTCATCTTCGATGATCAGCACGGTGTGCCCGTTCAAGTCGTCAAATCCGTCACCGTGCGAGAAACGTCGGCGTTCGACCAGCGGGCCACCGGGTAGCAACGGCAGTTCAAGACTGAAGCAGGTGCCGCGGCCCGGCTGTGAGCGCAGTTGCAAACGATGGCCCAGCAGGTTTGCCGCGCGTTGGACAATATTCAGCCCCAAGCCCATGCCCTTGCGGCCGTTCCGGCTCGCGCCCTGGACCTGGTAGAACTCCTCGAACACAGCCTGCTGATGTTCCGGCGCGATGCCGATGCCGGTGTCCCACACCTCAATGCGGGCGCAACCCGCCCCGACCCTGTCGCGACAGGCCAGCAGGACGCCGCCACGGGCGGTGTACCTCAACGCGTTGCCAAGCAAATTCGACAGGATGCGATTGAGCAGCGTCGGGTCGCTTGACACCCAGGCGGTGGTTGGACGTACGCGCAGGCTCAGTCCACGTTCGATGGCCAGGCCCTCCATCTCGCGGCGCAACTGCTCAAAGACTCCAGCCAGGGACACCGGTTGCCGCTGAATCTCCAGCCCCTGGGCGTCCAGCCTGGAAATATCCAGCAAGCCGTCGAGCAGTTCCTGCAAGGACTCCACGGCCAGCTGAATCTTTTCGATCAGTTGGCCGGCTTCTACGCTGTGCTCGACTTGCCCCAGGCGCGCAACAAACATTCCAAGGGCGTGCGTCGGTTGGCGCAAGTCGTGGCTCGCGGCGGCAAGGAACCGCGACTTCGCTTGCGTTGCGGATTCAGCCTCGTCCTTTTGCCGGCGCAGGGCAGTGGTCGCCGCATCGACCCGTTGCTCAAGTTCGTCGCGCCCGGATTGCAAGCGCTGCGCCATCTCGTTGAGGCCCCGCAGGACATCGTGCAGCGGGTCGTCGGGCCCGACTTGCACGCGCGCGCCCAATTCGCCAGCACCGACGCGCTCGATCATCTCGGAAGCCCGCAGAATCGGTTGGATCACGCCGCGGCCAAGTCGCACGGCCAGCAAACCACCCAGCATCAGGCTACCCAACGCAACCACCGCGCCGGCGAGCAACATCTGGCGCTCCTGACGTTTCACCCGGTCGCGGGAAAACTCGATCAACAGTTGCCCGAGGCGTTGCGCGGGGACTTGCGCCTTTTGCGATTCAAACAAATCGTCAAGCTTGACCTGAGTAGCGAAAATCGGCTGCGACAACAATTTGTTGCCGGTGCGCGAATCGGATTGCTCACTTTCCTGGTTGTCGGCTGGCGGCTGCCTCTGGTAACCCGCCTTGCCTGCGCTGGCGAGGATCCGACCCTCGGCATCAAGGATCGCCACCGAACGCACATCGCCCTCTCGCATGGCCGCGCGCGCCAGGCTTTGCAAGAACGCCTGGTTCGCAGAAAACAGGCCATATTCGCTGGCCGCCGCAAGTTGACGCGCCACCGACCGGCTGCGCTGGCTATGCGCCTCGTCGTTGTCGGCAATCCGTGTCACCAGGAAGACGCCGACCAACCACAGGACAATCAAGGTCACCGGAGCCAGCGCCGCCAGCAACATGCGCGCCGTGATGCTGCCCAGTTTCATGGCCCGAACTCTTTGCGCCGCAACTGTGCCGCCAACCTCGTGGCATCGAGCGAGAGTCCCAGTGATCGTGCAACATGTTCGTTGACCACCACACTGAACTCTTGCAGGTATTGCGGTGTTGGCGCGAGCGCCTTGCCCTGGACCACGCTGCGCGCCATTGCCGCTGTTTGCGCACCAACCTGGGTCGGCGTCGCGTACAGCGCCATCAGGGCCCCGGCACGCACGTAGGCCGGCGAGAAGGCGACCAGCGGCACTCTCGCTCGAAACGAGCTGAGCAGAATATTCTGAATGCTGTTGCTGTTGTAGACCTCCGGGTCAGGCAGCGCCAGGAGCACATCAGCGTCTTCGAGGATGCGTCGCAGTCCCGAAAAGATTGCTTCGCCACCGGCCACGCTGGCCTCGACCAGTTGCAGGCCGCCGCCCTGCAACAGCGTGCTCAGGACCCTGCCCTGCCGGCGCGACTCCGGTCCCAACAGGACGCCGATACGCTTTGCCGAGGGCAGGGCCAGGCGGATCAACTCAATCTGACGCGCCAGCGGCTGGTCCAGATAAAGGGCGGAAAACTCGGAGGACGCCTTGCGCGCTCCGGCCAGCAGCACTTCCTCAAAGCTGCGCCTGGGCAGAAGTGCGCACAACACCGGCGCACGAATTTCCAACCTGACCAGCGCCAGCGCGGCGTCCGAACCGAGCGTCACCACCAACGTCGGCGCAGCATCCGCCACGGCCCTGATTTCAGCGACTTTGAGCTGGACGACCTCCAGCCCCGGGACTCTTTGCCGTTCGAACTCGGTGACGATGGCCTGCGCCGTCTCCTGATGGGCCGGACCGGCCTCGCCACCAACGATGACCAGCTTTGCCGCGTGCGCTGCCCCCGCCGTCAACAGGACGAAACAAAGAATCCGCGCGCCCCAAGCCATGATGCCTGCGCGAGCCCGGTCAATTGGCAATCTGCAGGCTCACAAATGCGCGCCGCCCAAACATGAACTTCGGCGCGAAATCCGGATATGGCGAACCTAGGTTCTGCACCACAAGCGCCAATTCGCCACGATGGCTTCCAAAGTGCAGGGGCGCACCTAGGCGGAAGTCCGTGCGGGTCATGGCCGACTGGTCGTCGCGCCCGGCACCCTGCAGCGTGCGCGTACCACTGTCCTGGTGCATCAGGCTCAGGTCCAGACCCCCGGGCAGTTTCTGAGAAAACGACAATGTGGTCGCCAACTTGGGGGCCACCAGCACCATACCCGGGTCCGAGTACAGGCCCCGATCGGGCCATCCCACGTTAACCCAGGCCTGGCCCAGCAGCAACTGCGCACCCGCCCAGGGCCGCCATTTCAATTGGTATTCCAGACCGCGGATGGCAAAGTCTTCGGCATTCTCGTAGTCTCTTGGGCTCACTGCGTTCTTCTGCCGAATAAAGCCACCAATGAGTTCGTAAAACCCGCGCACATCAAGATTGACTCCGAGCGCAGGAATATCGCCCAGATAGCCAAGTTCACTGGCACGTACACTCTCTGGCCGCACACTGCCGCTCGACAGCGTGTTGACTTGAAGCAGCCTACCTTGCCAGGTGTACCGGACATCGGCAAATTGCTCGTAGGTGCTGGGTGGGCGGTAGGCTTTGGAAACACCGCCGCGCAAGGTTTGCCCGTCGGCAAAATGCCAGTTCAACATCAGTCGCGGCGCGAAGTTGCTGCCGGCGGTGCTGCTGTTCTCGGCCATGGCGCCGGCATTGATGATCCACCGCGGGGCCAGGCGCCACTCGGCATTGCCAAACCAACGCGAAAAATCCGTGACCAGAGTCGCTTCGCTGTTGTACAAGGGCGCCGACTGGATGCGCTCACGGCGCCACTCTCCGCCCCAGACCAGGCGCAGCGTCGGGCCCGCCCGCCAGGTATGCACCAGGGACAGGGTATCGTTGCTGCCGCGCCCACTCAGATCGATGTCAACGCTCCCAGGAATCCCCAAGCCGACCAGCGAATAGGGAAAGCTGTCCTGGTAGGACTCCCCGGCATGGGAATAATTCAGCCTCAGGTCAGCGTCCTCACTGAAGGCGCGGCGCCAGTCAAGCTGTAGATACCCCGTCTGAAATCGCGTATCCCGGGCCAGATTGTCAACGTCCGAGGCTGAGCCCTTGCCGGCGTCAATGGCCACCGCACCGGCGCGCAGTTCAAGCTCATCGCGGTTATTCAGACGAAGGTCAGAGCGGAAATTGACACGGCTGACGCGGTCGGTGCCCACTGCCCCCAACAGGCCCCTGTCGGCCCGGGTGTCCATGCCGAGCCGAAACGTAGCGTTGCCCATGCCCCAGCCAAAACTGCCGCCTGCATCAGCAATCCCGTTGTTGCCCAGATTCACGCTGGCCTGCGCACCCAGAGTATCCATCGTGTGCCGGGTCACGATATTGACAACGCCGAGGAATGCACGCGCGCCATAGCTGGCGGAATTGGATCCACGCAAGACTTCGATGCGCTCAATGTCGGCCAGCGCCACCGACTGCAATCCCGGCTCGACGCTGCCAATGAAATACGGCGAGTAGGCAGAACGCCCATCGATCAACACCTGGATGCGATTCGAATAGCCACCGAAGCCACCGTGGTAGCTAGCCTGCGGTGCGATGTCCTCAAACGCCATGCTGCTTTGAAATCCCGGCACCAGGCGCAGCAGGTCGGCAAGGTCCCGCGCGCCCGAGCGTCGAATCATTTCGCGGTCAATGACCGTCACCGCACCGGGCGCCTCATCGAGTCGCTGGGGCATTCTGGAGACCGAGAGGACGATCGGCATATCCGACAAAAAGTCGCGCTCCGAGACTCCCGCCGCTGGCTGGGCATTGGCCATGGCCGTCACGCCCAGCAAGACAACCAGACAAGACATTCGATACATTGCCGCTCCTCCCTGACATAAGATCAGAACACGGCGATTTTGCCCGGTTGTTGGCCGGATGGGCGCGGTTGGCGCCCATTAATTTGAAAAACCCGTCAAGGGCGCAACTTTGCGCTCACTTCTGCAACGCGTTGGCCAAACAGAGTGGCTGTCTGCAAGTCGCCTGGCAACATCTCGGTGGGCGAGGCATCGGAGGGCGACTGCGCCATGGCGCCGGCCGACGAGCCAATGTAGTTGATGTCGTTGCGTTGCGCAGCCTTGCTGTTGCTGGGAAGCATGCCGGTGCCGACCCAGATGCCGCCGTGCTGCATGGCCAGCGTAAACAGGTAGTGCAGCGTCGAGAGCTTGTCACCATTCATGGTGGCGCTATTCGTGAAGCCGGCAAACACCTTGTCTTTCCAGGCCTGGCTGAACCATGGCTTGCTCGATGCGTCGGCAAATTTCTTGAACTGCCAGCTCACACCACCCATGTACGTGGGTGAGCCCATGATGATGGCGTCGGCCGCGTTGAGCGTGTTCCAGCCCGCCTCGGTGAGCTCACCCTGAGGATCAATCGCCACCAGTTCGGCGTTGGCGCCCTCAGCCACGGCTTGCGCCATGCGCAGCGTATGACCATAACCTGAATGAAATACCACAACCACTCTTGCCATTTCGCAGACTCCTTTAAAGAAAATGTTGGCACGCGCTAGACACGCACCGGAAAGAAAACCGATCAGGACCGCAGATCAAACACCAGAACCTCGGCGTCCTGGCCTTGGTCCAGCCTGAGCAAACTCTCGCCTTCGATGAGCGCGGCATCGCCCGCGCTCAGCCTCACCCCGTTGACATCGAGCTGGCCGCGCACCAGGTGCACGTAGCCCTTGCGTGTCGGCACCATCGGCAGGGTCGCAAGCTCGGCGCCATCAAACAGCCCGGCGTACAGGCGCGCGTCAGCACGCATGGTCACCGAGCCGCGGGCACCATCCCTGGCCGCGATCAGGCACAATGCGCCGCGCTTTTGCGTCGCGCTGAATGTTCTTTGCTCGTAACTGGGTCGCCCACCGCTGACCTCGGGCTCAATCCAGATTTGCAAGAGATGCGTCGTTGCATTGGCGGCGTCATTGAACTCGCTGTGCTGCACACCGGTACCCGCGCTCATACGTTGCACATCACCGGGCGGGATGGTCTTGATATTGCCCATGCTGTCCTTGTGTGCCAGCGATCCGCTGAGCACGTAGGTGACGATCTCCATGTCACGGTGGCCATGCGTGCCAAAGCCACGGCCCGCCTCGATCCAGTCCTCATTGATAACGCGCAGGTTGCCCCAGCCCATGTACAGCGGGTCGTAGTAGTTCGCGAACGAAAAACTGTGATACGACTTCAGCCAGCCGTGATCGGCATAGCCACGCTCTTTGGATTTGCGAATTCTCATCCTGGAAATGCTCCTTTACCCTGCACACTCGTCGACCGGTTCTGCTTCACCAGGTTCAACGCCCGTGCCACGAACTGTAGGCGTAAGCCCGGCGCTGGCAGGCCGACCAATTTGATGGCATCATTCAAAATATTCGAACTATATTGACTCTCCCATGCAAACCGCACGCGATGTGTTAACCCCTGACGCCTTTGCCATGGTGCAGACCATTTCCAGCGCCGGAAGCTTTGCTGCGGCGGCGCGCCAGCTCGGCGTCGTGCCCAGCGCCCTGACCTACCGCGTGCGCCAGATCGAGGACGCACTGGATGTCCTGCTGTTCGACCGCAGCTCGCGCCAGGCCCGGCTAACCACCGCCGGGGCGGAACTGCTGCACGAGGGCAATCGGCTGCTCGGCGAAATCGATGCCGTGGCCAACCGGGTCAAGCGGGTGGCCACGGGTTGGGAACCCCAACTGACCTTGGCGGTCGACAGCATCATTGCCAAGGCCACCGTCATGGAACTTTGCGAGAGCTTCTTTGCCCTGGCCGCGCCGACACGCATCAAGCTCAGTGACGAAACCCTTTCGGGCACGCTCGAAGCCCTGACCTCCGGCCGTGCCGATCTCGCGCTCGGGGTCACCGAGTCAGGTAACCACGCCGACGTGCACAGCAAGCCGCTGGGCGAGGTGAGCTTTGTTTATGCGGTGGCGCCGCATCATCCATTGGCCAGGGAATCCGAGCCGCTTAAAGACGAAGTCGTTTGCCAGCACCGGGCCGTCGCGGTCGCCGACACCGTGACACGCGGCGCCGGGATGACCATTGGCCTGCTCGCCGGACAGGAGGTCTTCACGGTGGCGACCATGCAGGCCAAGCTCGATGCCCAATTGCGCGGGCTGGGCTGCGGCTTTGTGCCGGAATGCATGGCGCGGGCCTATATCGAGACCGGACGTCTGGTGGTCAGAAAAATGGCACGCCCGCAGCGCGTGATTCGTGTTGATTATGCTTGGCGCAGCCTCGCCCGCTCGGACCGGGGCCGCGCCCTGCAGTGGTGGCTGGGCCAGCTCGAACAGCCGGCGACTCGCCGCGCTTTGCTCGAGAGACACCGGGGCGTGTAAAGTCCGGCCCATAGCCTCATCCCGGAAAGACCTCCATGACCCAAGTTCGAGCCAGGAAATTCGCCGTCGTTGGCGCCGGTATCGCCGGCATCGTCTGCGCCAGAACCCTGCATCAGGCGGGGTACCGGGTCGCGGTGTTCGAGAAGGAGGCTGAGCCGGGCGGACGCATGGCCACGTGCTCCACCAGCTTCGGAACCTTTGACCATGGCGCCCAGTACTTCACGGTGCGCGAACCACGCTTCGCCCGGGCTTTGCAAACTGCCACCGGTACGTGCAAACCCTGGAGCGCCAACAGCGTGCGCCTGCTCGATGCCCAGGGCCGCGCAGCCGACCCCGGATCGCCAACCCGCGAAGCGCATTGGGTCGGGGTCCCCGGCATGAGCTCGCTGCTCACGCACTGGGCGCGCCCACTGGCACAGCAGCAACTCATTGAAACCGCGACGGCCATCGTTCATCTGCAAGGCGATGCATTGCACCCGCAGCAGTGGCAGTTGCACGGCCTGCGGCGCGATGGCACGCAACAGGTATTCTCCGGGTTCGACGCGGTGCTGATGGCCACGCCCTCCAACCCGGCTCGCCTGTTGCTGCAGACGGCCCCGTTGGCCGAGCCGCTGGTGCGGCAAATCGATGCGGTTGAGGTGGCACCATGCTGGAGCCTGATGCTGGCGTTTCCGCAGGCCATGCAACCCGGCTTGTCAGCCCTTGGCCCACAGTGGAACGCGGCGCGCAGCACGCATCACCGCATCGCCTGGCTGGCGCGCGAATCAAGCAAACCGGGTCGTGCTGCGGTGGAGCGTTGGACAGTGCATGCCAGCACCGCCTGGTCACAGGAACATCTGGAAGACGACTCGATGCGGGTGCAGGCCAAACTGCTCAAGGCATTTTCCGAAATCACCGGCATCCGCGCCGAGCCAGCATACATCCAGAGCCATCGCTGGCGCCAGGCCAAGACCACGCGTGCGCTGGGCCGCACCCACCTGTGGGACGCCGCCACCGGTCTGGGCGCCTGCGGCGACTGGTGCCTGGGACACCGGGTGGAGGACGCTTTCATCTCCGGGCTGGAACTGGCGTTGGCCGTGTAGAAATGGCCCCCACGGTCGCTCACTGCGTGTGCTCCCTGCCCCCCGGGGGGGCCGCGTTTCGCCTTGGGGCGGCCCGGCGGCGAAACCTTGCGGTGCGCTGGGTCGGGTAAATGCCCTCAAAATATATTGGACGATTTGCGCCCTCGCCGACCGGGCCTTTGCACCTTGGCTCGCTGGTGGCGGCGCTGGCGAGCTGGCTCGATGCCCGCGCCCACGGCGGCCAGTGGCTGGTACGCGTCGAGGACGTCGACCAGCCGCGTTGCGTCGCGGGCATGGATCGAGTCATTCTCCAGCAATTGGACCAGTGCGGGCTCCATCCGGACCTGCCACCGCTTTGGCAATCCCGGCGCAGTGCGCGCTACCACCGCGCCCTGGATCAGTTGCGGACGCTGGGCCTGGTCTACCCCTGCAACTGTTCGCGCAAGGCCATCGAGCTAGCGATGCAGCGCCTGGGGCGCCCACGCCCGCGCCACGCCGAACTGGTCTACCCGGGCACGTGCCGCACAGACAAGGTCCGCGCGGCTGACCCGAGCCGCGGCGCCGGGCAGAGCCCTCCCGCATGGCGCTTCAGAACCGATATTTGTCAGGCAAATCCTCATGTAACGCCCGCCATTAAAGCGCAATCAGCTACGGATTCGATAGCAAACGGGGTCGTGCGCTGGCATGATCGCTGGCTCGGGGCCCAGCAGCAGGATGTGGCAACGCAGGTCGGCGACTTCGTGCTGCTACGCGCCGACGGCTGCTTTGCCTATCAGCTCGCCGTGGTCGTGGACGACGCCGATCAGGGCGGGACTGACGTGGTGCTTGG
>JAKANU010000106.1 GCA_021812315.1 Pseudomonadota bacterium | reverse complement strand
GTGCGCGCCGTGAAAGACCGCAACCCTGCTGCCCCCATCGGCCTCAAACGCCAGAAAGGCTGCATACAACTCGCGCGCGGTGGCAGCGTCGACGGCGTTGCGCACCTTGGACCGATCGAGGGTGATGACGCGGACGGCGCCTTGTTGCAGGGTTTGTACGGAGGTGTTCATGCCCACATCATGAGCCATTTGTCACCGGACTGACAAGTGTCGGTGAAAACCCTGCCAAAGCTTGAAACGATTGCCGCTATAAACAAAGAACGACGAAACAGGAGACTCAGTGCAGTTCATTCAACTGGTGATCAGCGGCATCGCGCAGGGATGCATCTACGGGCTGATCGCGCTGGGGTTTGTGCTGATCTACAAGGCCACCGAGACCGTCAGTTTCGCCCAGGGCGAGCTGATGATGCTGGGCGCTTTCGGCGGCCTGGCAGGTATGACGATGCTGGGGTTTTCGTACACCGTGTCGATTCTGTGCACGATCGGCGCAATGGCGCTGCTGGGCGTCTTGCTTGAGCGCATCGTGATTCGCCCGATTCTGGGACAACCGGCGTTTTCCATCGTCATGCTGACGATCGGCATCGGCTATGTGCTGCGCGGTCTGATCACCATGATTCCGGCCATCGGGACTGAAACGCACCGCCTGCCGGTACCCTACAAGGACCAGATCTGGAACCTGGCCGGGCTGGTTCTGAACGTCGAACAAATGGTCGTGATCGGCGCCACGGCGCTGCTGTGTGCCATGCTGTACGCGCTGTTTCGCTACAGCAAGCTCGGCATTGCGATGCAGGCCGCGTCGCAAAACCAGCTGGCCGCTTACTACATGGGAATCCCGGTCAAACGCCTCAACGGCGTGGCCTGGGGTCTGGCGGCGGCAGTGGCTGCCATTGCCGGGTTGTTACTGGCACCGATCACTTTCGTGCACGCCAACATGGGTTTCATTGGCCTGAAGGCCTTCCCGGCAGCCGTCGTCGGCGGCTTTGGCAGCCTGCCCGGCGCCATCGTCGGTGGCCTGGTGATCGGCATCGTCGAATCCCTCTCGGGCTTCTATTTGCCCGACGGCTTCAAGGACACCGCCCCGTATGTTGTGGTGCTGATCATGCTGGTGGTCAAGCCGACCGGCTTGTTCGGCGAGAAGTTGCGCAAAAAAGTCTGAGCACATGACCCCCACGCTTTTCACTTTGTGTAGTTCGCTGCCCCCCAAGGGGACAAATTTTTCCAGGGGCGGCCCGTCGAAAAATTGCCTTACTGCCAAAAGGCGGTTTTGATATGCGTTTCATTTTCAAGACCGATTACGCGCAGGACATCAATCTTGCCAAGCATGGTGGCCATGTCTTCTGGTACGGCGCACTCATGCTGCTGTTGCTGGTCGCGCCCTGGCTGGTCGCGGAGTACTGGCTGGCGCAATTGACCTTTGTCCTGATCTACGCGATTGCCGGTTTGGGGCTGATGCTGCTGGCGGGCTTTACCGGGCTGTTTTCGCTCGGGCACGCGGCCTTTCTGGGTGTGGGCGCCTACGCCCAGGCGGTGCTGGCACGGGCCGGTCTGCCGTTTCCACTGGCGCTGGCGTGCGCGGCGGCACTGTCGGCGCTGGTAGGCATGGTGGTGGGGCTGCCCGCGTTGCGCGTCAAGGGGATCTATCTGGGTATGGCCACGCTGTCCTTTGGCTTCATCGTCGAAGAGGTGTTGGCGCGCTGGGAGTCGGTCACCGGGGGCAACGCCGGCATCCACATCAAGCAGCCCGATTTCTTTGGCTGGACCATGAACTCGGGGGTGGAGTTCTACTTTCTGTGTCTGGTGATCACTGTGGCGGCCACGCTGGGCATTCTCAATTTGCTGCGCGCGCCCACGGGACGCGCCTTTGTCGCCATTCGTGACTCGGAGATTTCGGCGCAGAGCATGGGCATTTATCTGGCGCGCTACAAGACGCTGTCGTTCGCGTTGTCGGCGGCCCTGGCGGGCATCGCTGGTGCGCTGTACGCGCACAAGCTGCAATTCATCTCGCCGGACCAGTTCAACATCCTGCAGTCGATTGACCTGTTGCTGATGATCGTGATTGGCGGGCTGGGTTCGGTGCACGGCGCCTTTCTTGGCGCCATTTTCCTGATCAGCATGCCGCAAGTGATCGCCATGTTCAAGGATTATTTGCCCGCGACGATTGGTCAGGCACCTGGTTTGCAGGGGCTGATCTACGGCATCGCCCTGGTCGGTTTTGTGCTCTTTGAGCCGATGGGGCTGTACGGCCGCTGGCTGAAGATCCGCACCTATTTGCAGATGTTCCCTTTCTACAGGAAGGGGATGTTCAAACGGCAAAAGAGCTTCCAGAAATCGGACCGGCTGCAATGAATGACGCGCTCCTTTCTGCCCAGCAGCTCAGCGTGCACTTTGGCGGCGTGCTGGCGGTCAATAAGGTCAGCTTCGATGTCAGACCCGGCGAGGTCTTTACCCTGATCGGTCCCAACGGCGCGGGCAAGACCACGGTCTTCAATCTGATCAGCCGCATTTACAACCCGACCAGCGGGCAGATCGATTTTCTCGGTCCGCAAGGCTTCATCCGGCTGACTGACCAGCCGGCGCAAAATGTTGCCAGTCTGGGCATCGCACGCACCTTTCAAAATATCGAGCTGTTTGAGCATGCCACGGTCCTGCACAACCTGCTCATAGGTCGGCACACCCAACGCCGGACCGGACTGTGGCAGGATCTCTCTTTCACCGACGCCACGCGCCGGACCGAGTTGATGTCGCGTGAAAGAGTCGAGGAGGTGATCGACTTTCTTGACCTCCAGCATCACCGCGATGCCATGGTGGCGGGCTTGCCGTATGGCGTGCGCAAAGTCGTCGAGCTGGCTCGGGCCTTATGCACCGAGCCGAAGCTGCTGCTGCTCGACGAACCCTCCAGCGGTCTGAATGTCGAGGAGACCGAAGACATGGCGTTCTGGATTTCCGACATCAAGAGCGAGCTTGGCATCACGGTGCTGATGGTGGAGCACGATATGAGTCTGGTATCAAGGGTTTCGGACCGCGTGCTGGCGATGAATCAGGGCGAGGTGCTGGCCCTGGGGACGCCTCGCGAGGTCCAAAACGATGCTGGGGTCATCGAAGCCTACCTGGGCTCGGTCGACGATGTTTCATCGCTGCGGAGGCGCTCGGCATGAGTGCGAATCCACCCCCGGTGAGCGACGCTCCGGTGCTCAGGTTGCTCAACGTCGAGAGCGCGTACGGACCAATCAAGGCGATTCGCGGCGTCAGCCTGCAGGTGCGTCGCGGCGAGATCGCCACCGTACTGGGCTCCAACGGCGCGGGCAAGACGACAATCCTCAAGACCATCTCTGGCATCATCGACCCGCGCAAGGGCTCGATCGAATTCAAGGGCAGTGATATCACTGCGCAGGATCCCGCAGCGATCGTGCAGCAGGGCTTGAGCCACGTACCGGAGGGGCGCGAAGTGTTTCCTTTGCTCAGCGTTCATGACAACCTGCTGATGGGCGCCTATACGCGCAAGGACCGCGACGGCGTGGCGCAGGACATGGAAGCGGTGTTTGGCTACTTTCCGATCCTGCGCGAGCGCGCTGCTCAGGAAGCCGGGTTGCTCTCGGGCGGCCAGCAACAGATGCTGTCGATCTCGCGCGCATTGATGGCCAATCCGGATCTGATGCTGCTCGACGAACCCAGCCTGGGGCTCTCGCCAAAGCTGACCAAGGAAATTTTCGAGATTGTGGTGCGCATCAACCGCGAACGCGGAACCACGATCTTGCTGGTCGAACAAAACGCCAACATGGCACTCAATGCCTCGGACTACGGCTATGTGCTGGAGAACGGGCGCATTGTGATGGAAGACACCTGTGCCAGGCTGCGCGAGAAGGACGACATCAAGGAGTTCTATCTCGGACTCAAGGAAGATGGCGTGCGCGGGGAGCGGCGCTGGAAGAAGAAGAAGACCTGGAGATAAGGAAATGAGCCAACTCTGGGACTTGAGTGACATTCAACCCAATCACGAGATCGTGATGCCGGGTGAAACCATGGCGGCGATGTTCTGGAACGCCGTCGAGCAGCGCGGTGAGCGGGTCTGGCTGCGCCAGAAGCATCTGGGCATCTGGCAGAGCTGGACCTGGAACCAGACCGGCCGTGCTGTGCATGAAATCGGCGGCGGACTGATCAGTCTGGGATTTGCCAGCGGTGACTGCGCCTCCATTCTTGGCAACACCGAAGTGCAATGGGTCTGGGCCGATCTCGGTGTGCTCTGCTGCGGTGGCGTTTCCAACGGGATTTACCCGACCGACGCTGCCTCCCAGGTTCAGTATCTGTGCGAGGACTCGCGCACCACGATTCTGTTTGTGGAAGATGATGAGCAACTTGACAAGGCGCTCGAAGTGCGCGAGCAGTTGCCGCTGCTGCGCAAGATTGTGGTCTTTGACATGGAGGGGCTACACGGGCTCAAGGACGATGGTGTCATCAGCCTTGAAGACTTGCGCTCCCTGGGGCGGGACTACCTTGGCCAACACCCGCAGGCACTGGCGCAACGCGTCAAGGCCTGCCAACCCGAAGATCTGGCCATCTTGGTGTACACCTCAGGCACCACGGGCAAACCCAAGGGTGCCATGCATCGGCACGCCGGACTGGTCTACACAGTACGCGGCTACAACACGCTGGTCGCCCAGGATGAGGACGACGAGCGCATGTGTTTTCTGCCGCTTTGTCACATCGCCGAGCGCATGGGCGGCGAATACTTCGCCCTGTACACGGGCGCAAAGCTCAATTTCGTCGAGAACCCGGAGACGATTCCGGAAAATGTCCGCGAGATTGCCCCCACCGTCTTCACGGCAGTGCCACGGGTTTGGGAAAAGTTCTATTCAGGCGTGATGATTTCGCTCAAGGAAGCCAGCGCCGTGCAGCAGACCGCGTATGCCTGGGGCATTGGTGTGGGGACTCGGATTGCCGAGCGGGTTCTGGCGGGTCAGCCGGTGAGCGCCTGGCTGAAATTCAAGTTCCAACTTGCGCAATGGCTGGCCCTGAACAATGTGCGCAAGCTCATCGGCATTCACCGGGCGCGCTTTCTGGTCACCGGGGCGGCGCCCATCTCGCCGGACCTGGTACGCTGGTACCTGGCCCTCGGAGTTCCGATGCTCGAAGTCTGGGGCATGACCGAGACCTGCGGTGCATCCACCGGGGTGCCCGCCGCGCGCATGCGTCCGGGCTCGATCGGACCGGCGGCGGGCTTCAACGAAGTGCGACTCGACGCGGCGACCGGCGAAATTCTAGTACGCGGAAAGAATGTCTTCGCCGGTTACCTCAATTTGCCCGAGAAAACTGCAGAAGCGATCGATGCCGAGGGCTGGCTGCATACGGGCGACGTCGGCGAGATGGACGCGGACGGCTACTTTCGCATCACCGACCGCATGAAGGACATCATCATCACGGCCGGCGGCAAGAACATCACGCCCAGCGAGCTGGAAAACGACCTCAAGTTTTCCCCCTACATCACCGACGCCGTGGTGATTGGCGACAAGCGACCGTACCTCACCGCAATCATCATGATCGACCAGGAGAATGTCGAAAAATTCGCGCAGGACGAGGACGTGCCGTTCAGCAACTACGCCAGCCTGACGCGGTCGGCGCCAGTGCAGGCTCTGATCCAGCTTGAAATTGACCGGGTCAACAAGAAGTTTGCCCGTGTCGAGCAGATCAAGAAGTTTTTTCTTCTGGAGACCCAGTTGACGGCCGAGGATGAGGAGCTTACGCCAACCATGAAACTCAAGCGTAAACTGGTGGAAAAGAAGTATGCTTCCCAGATCGAGGCCATGTACCGGTGATTTTTTAAGGAGACAGATGATGAAGGTCCGTTCAGTCATTGCATTCGCGGCGCTCGCAGTTTCAGCGAACGTTTACTGCGCCCAGCAAGGCGTCAGCGACACCGAGATTGTTCTCGGCTCGATTCAGGATTTGTCGGGCCCACTCGCCGGCTTCGGCAAGCAGGACCGACTGGGCATGATGCTGGCGGTTGACGAGATCAACGAACAGGGCGGGATTCATGGCCGCAAGCTGCGCCTGATCGTGGAAGATTCCGGCTACGACCCCAAGAAGGCGGTCCTGGCTGCGCAAAAACTGGTCAATCAGGACAAGATATTCATGATGGTCGGGCACATCGGCACAGCACAGAACCTGGCAGCGATGCCGGTCCAGTTTGAGAAAAACGTGATCAACTTCTTCCCGGTCACGGCGGCACGCGAGATGTACGAGCCGTTTCACAAGTTGAAGTATTCCTTTGCGGCGACCTACTTTGACCAGATGCGCCGGGCGGTACCACAAATGATCAAAGACAAGGGGTTGAAGAAGATCTGCACGATTTATCAGGATGATGACTTTGGCCTGGAAGTGCTGCGCGGTGCCGAGGCCGGGCTCAAGACCCTGAACATGGACTTCACCGAGAAGACCTCCTTCAAGCGTGGAGCGACCGACTTTTCGTCCCAGGTGGCGAAGATGAAAGCGGCGGGTTGCGACATGGTGGTGCTAGGCACCATCATCCGCGAGACCATTGGGACCATCGGCGAATCACGCAAGACAGGTTTCAACCCGGTGTTTCTGGGCTCCAGTGCGGCCTATACCGACCTCATTCACAAGCTCGGCGGGAAAGCCATGGACGGCTTGTACGCAACCATGACGGTGCAAAACCCGTACACCGACGAAGTTTCACAGCCAATCCGGTTTTGGGCCAACAAGTACAAGACCAAGTTCAATGAGGACCCGGCGGTGTTCTCGGTTTACGGCTATCTGATCATCAATACGTTTGCTCAGGCAGCGACCAAGGCCGGCAAGAACCTGACCACCGAGAGTTTCATCAAGGCGATGGACACGCTGAGCCTGCCGACCGACATTTTCGGCAGTGCGCCAGCGACCTTCACCGCGACCAAGCGGCTCGGCAGCGATGCCTCGCGCCTTTCGCAGATTCAGGACGGCAAATGGAAGGTGATCGGCCCGTACATCACCGATGCGGCGCCGGTCAAGAAATAGCCTTCCCACATGCAGCAAAGCAGGCCGCCCTGGGGCGGCCCTTTTTTTCCGGCTCAGGGATATTTACAAAGCAATCGACTGTTTGGTATAGTGTGCCATCTTTCGGACCTTTCATGAGCCTGATTCGATCTTCGCGTGCCGACAGTCGGCAACCTCAAGTGCTCGACGAAGCAGCGCGACTGTTTCGTACACAGGGATTTGAGGGCACCTCGGTGCGCGACATCGCCCGTGCCGTGGGCATGCTGCCGGGTTCGCTGTACTGCCATTTCGCAACCAAGGAAGAGTTGTTGTCGGCGGTGTACCTCAAGGGCGTCCAACAAATCTCCGCGGCGGTGAAGGCCGCGGTGACGCGTCATAACGACCCATGGAAGCGCCTTGAAGCGGCCTGTGTTGCGCACCTGGATTCGGTGCTGCGTGACGACGATTACGCGCAGGTCGTGGTGCGCGTGCGCCCCGCCGATGCGCCCGCGGTCGATCAGCACTTGGTTGGCCTGCGCAACCGCTACGAGGCGCTGTTCGTGCAACTGGTCAGGGATTTGCCGCTGTCGCGCGGGACCGATCGACGCGCCTTGCGTCTGATGCTGGTCGGTGCCTTGAACTGGTCGCAAACCTGGTACCGTGCCGACGGCAGGCTCTCTCCGCGCGCGATTGCGCGCAAATTCATTGGCCTGTTACGAAGGGGTCAGGAGCGTGTGACATGAAACAAAGGGTCATTCCCAAGGTGCTGGTGACAAAAATCGGCTTTGACGGTCATGATCGCGGCAGCCGCGTTGTCGCCGCTGGTTTGCGCGACGCCGGCATGGAGGTTATCTACACACCACCCTGGCAG
This sequence comes from Pseudomonadota bacterium, assembly GCA_021812315.1. Lineage (GTDB taxonomy): Bacteria > Pseudomonadota > Gammaproteobacteria > Burkholderiales > Burkholderiaceae_C > Rhodoferax. The sequence continues at coordinate 1,007 of JAKANU010000106.1, read as the reverse complement.
GAAATTGCCTCGGTGGTCAAGCTCGCGACCGAGGAGGACGTTGATGTCATCGGCATCTCTTCACTGGCGACTGACCATCTGATCGTGCCCAAGCTGATGCGCGCGTTGCAGGAGGCGGGTCTGTCCGATGTTGCCGTCGTTGTCGGGGGCATCGTGCCTGACGAGGATGAGCAAATGCTTTTGCAATCGGGGGTCAGCCGTGTCTTTCATCCCGGCAGTTCAATGGCCGAAATTGCCACCTGCGTGCGCGAGCTGACCGCAGTCAAGCGCTCTGGGCAGAGCGCCACCGCAAGCATGGAGAGCGCCAAATGAACGCTTCGATCGACACGGCATTGTCCGAGCAGCCCGATGCATTCGAGCGCTGGCAGGACCAATACGATGCCGACATGGGCGCCCAAAAGCCCGTATTCAACCGCTCCGGCGTTCCAATCAAGCCCCTCTACACAAAGCATGACCGGGCCACGTCTGAGAGTGACGAGGCCACACTGGGGCTGCCCGGACAGGCACCCTATACGCGGGGAATCTACGCGACAATGCACCGCGGAAGGACCTGGAGCCAGCGCCAACTCACCGGCCTGGGCACGCCGGCGGAGTACAACGCACGGCTGCTCGAGGTTCTAGCCCAGGGCGCTACGGCGGTTTCGCCGATTCCCTGCAACTCGGTATTTCGTGGCTACGACATGGACGAGTCACACTTCGAACTACTTGGCACGTGTGGCACAGTGATCAACACCGCCGAGCACATGGACCGGGCCCTGCAAGGCGTTGATCTGGCGAAGATCTCGTGCGCTCAAAACGATCCCTCGCCTTTCACGCTGCTGGCGTTCATGCTGGCTGCCGCGCAAAAACGTGGCACCGACTGGCGTTCGATCAGTGGCACGTCCAATCAAAGTGACTACCTCAGTCATTATGTGGCCAACCATATGTTTTTTCGCGTCGCACTGCCGGGGGCGCGCCGGATCTTGGTCGACCACATCGAATACTGCAATCGTCACTTGCCGCGATGG
>JAKANU010000105.1 GCA_021812315.1 Pseudomonadota bacterium | reverse complement strand
TCTTTGCCGGCATAGCGACGACGACGCCCGCTTCTGCAGCGCAGGCGCCGGCACCGGTGCAAGCCGCCTCAGCGCCACCACAGGCCACGGCCAACGAAACCTCGGCACCTAGGGCAGGCGCCGCATCAGTCCCAAGCGCACCGGCCAGCGCCGCGCCCGCGGGGCAAGAACCCGGTCTGCTTGATGAGGTGATCGACAATCCCGCCCTGCCACTGACAGTGGCAGGACTGATTGCGCTGCTCGCAGGCTTCGCGACGTACCGCAGCATGCAACGCCGCAGGGCTGCCGATACCCAGAGCGTCTTCCTGCAAAGCCATCTCAAGCCGGACTCGTTCTTTGGCGCCAGTGGCGGACAGAGCGTGGATACCAGCAACAGCACGGCCGCAGGCTCTTCCCTGGTCTACTCACCCAGCCAACTTGATGCAGTCGACGATGTTGACCCGGTTGCGGAGGCCGATGTCTACCTCGCCTATGGCCGCGATTTGCAGGCCGAAGAAATTCTCAAGGATGCGCTGCGGACCAATCCGGGAAGAATTGCAATTCATCACAAATTCCTCGAAATTTTTGCCAAACGACGCGACACACGGTCGTTCGAAGACATTGCCAGCCTGGCGTTCAAAGTGACCGGCGGTCAAGGTGCGGATTGGGAGCGCATCTGTGACCTGGGTCAGGGTATTGACCCTGACAATGCGCTGTACAAGCCCGGTGGCCGACCCGGCAAGACTCATGAGATGGAGACAACTTCGACGGCACCCCTTGAAGCCGGGACCGACCCTGGCAGCGCTGCCGAAGCCGCGGCTGGCACTGGATCGTCGCCAGCAGCCGTTGATCTTGATCTGGACCTCGACTTCTCCCTGAGCGAAGGCCACCCCAGCACCGTGATTGAACCAGCGACGAGTTCAGTTGCACCATCGCCTTCCGGCCCAGTCGACCTCGACTTCGATCTGGACGTGCCGGCTCCGTCATCGACGTCGGGTTCGCCGGGACAAATGCAGGATATGCCGGTGGAGTCCTCCGAGGATCTGGCCTTCGGCCTGCCTTCGGCGCCGGCACAGCTGCGCGCCAACGATGACGCCGGAACCGAAGCGTTGCCGGGCTTCAGTCTGACCCACCCCGCGCCGATCGACGACGAAGAAGTGCCGGCACCGTCGACTGCAGCTCCACCTGGCATGCTTGATTTCGACTTTGAATCCCTCTCGCTTGACCTGCAAGCGCCGGCCGAGCCGGCGCCTATCGTTGAGTCCGGACCAACTTCGGTTCAGGACACTCAACAGGACCCGGCGGCAACCAAGCTGGAACTTGCCGGCGAATTCCTGGCCATTGGCGACAAGAGTGGCGCGCGTGCCTTGATCGAGGAAGTCATCGCCGAGGCCTCTGGCGATATCAAGATCAAGGCGCAGAAGGCCCTGAGCCAGCTCTGATCGGGATAGTCCGTCGCCTGACGGCAGCGCAGGGCACCACCACCGTGAGAATCGCTCTGGGAATAAGCTACAACGGCCAAGCTTATCAGGGCTGGCAGAGTCAACCTTCGGGCCGGACGATCCAGGATCGACTGGAAACGGGGCTCGGCAAGTTCGCGGCGCAGGAAATTTCCACTGTCTGTGCCGGGCGAACCGATGCCGGCGTCCACGCACTGATGCAGGTGGTTCACTTCGACACAGCCCTGGTACGCGCACCAACGTCTTGGCTGCGCGGAACCAATTCGTTTTTGCCGCCGGATATCGCGGTGCAGTGGGCACGTAGTATGCCCGCCGAGTTTCATTGCCGGGCCAACGCGCTGTCACGTCGCTACACTTATGTTCTGTTGCAGTCCCCGGTGCGCCCGAGTGTGGATGCTGGAAGGGTCGGCTGGGTTTTCCAGGCCCTGGATGGGGAGCCCATGCGCGAAGCGGCACAACACCTGGTGGGCACACATGACTTCACGTCGTTTCGCGCCTCGGCATGTCAGGCCTTGTCGCCAATCAAGACGATTCAAGCGATCCATATTTCCAGGCGAGGTGCGTATTGGCGCTTCGATGTCGAAGCCAACGCATTCCTGCACCACATGGTGCGCAACATCATGGGCTGTCTGATCGCGGTTGGCCAGCGCAGACAAGCTCCCGACTGGATCAAGCAGGTTCTTCAGGCGCGCGATCGAGGTCGATGCGCGCCAACCTTTCCACCTGACGGGCTCTACTTTGTCGGCCCGCGTTATGCGGCGCACTGGGATCTTCCCGATTGCACAGTCGCTATGGACGGGCTGCCATGACCTGGCCCGGACGCACGCGCATCAAGATTTGCGGGCTCACCCGGGAGTCTGATGTCCAAGCAGCGATCGCCGCTGGTGTCGATGCCGTTGGGTTTGTGCTCTACGACAGGAGTCCGCGTTATGTGAGTGCGCCGCGCGCCCGCGCGCTTGCACGCCTGCTCCCACCACTGATCACACCGGTGCTGCTGTTTGTCAATGAAGACCCGAAGCAGGTTGCCGAGATCAGTGCCTCAATTCCGGGCGCCGTTGTTCAATTTCATGGCGACGAGACACCGCAGCAGTGCCTGCTTGGCACCGGACTCGGGGTCCGACCCTACTGGCGCGCGGCGCGAATACCCATGGGCCCTCAAGAGCCGGCATTTGATCTCGTAAAATACGCGTCTGATTATTCAGGTGCCCAGGCCATCTTGCTGGACGCCCACAGCGATGGGTATGGCGGGGCCGGGCGGACATTCGATTGGTCACTGCTTCCTCCAAACGTCAACGCTCACCTCGTCTTGAGTGGTGGGCTCAACGCTGCCAACGTGACCGAGGGTATTGCCCTGTTGCGGCCACGCGGTTTGTCGCTGGCCGTTGACGTCAGTTCGGGGGTTGAGATTTCAGGCCCCGGCAACCAGGGGCTCAAGGACCCCATCAAGATCAACCAGTTTGTCGCCGCAGTGCATGGTGCTGACAGACAACTCGCCGAATGACCTCATGTCCCAATATCAACAACCTGACGCACGCGGCCACTTTGGCATCTTTGGCGGCAGCTTTATCTCGGAAACGCTGACACACGCCGTCAACGAGCTTAAGTTGGCCTATACAAAGTACCGGACCGACCCCGAATTCATCGCTGAGTTCAACAATGAATTGAAGCACTTTGTCGGGCGGCCCTCACCGATCTACCATGCCGCCCGCACCAGTCGCGAGCACGGTGGCGCGCAGATCTTTCTCAAGCGCGAGGACCTCAACCACACCGGAGCGCACAAGATCAACAACACCATTGGCCAAGCGATGCTCGCCAGACGCATGGGCAAGACCAGGATCATCGCCGAAACCGGTGCCGGCCAGCACGGCGTGGCCACGGCCACCATCTGCGCGCGCTACGCGCTCGAATGCGTGGTGTACATGGGCAGCGAAGACGTCAAACGGCAAAGTCCGAACGTCTATCGCATGAAGCTCCTCGGTGCCACCGTGGTGCCAGTGCAAAGCGGCAGCCGGACCCTCAAGGACGCACTCAACGAGGCCATGCGCGACTGGGTGGCTAACGTCGACAACACCTTCTACATCATCGGCACTGTGGCAGGCCCGCATCCGTATCCAACGATGGTGCGGGACTTTCAGAGCGTGATCGGAACCGAGTGCCTGACGCAGATGCCGCAGATGCTGGAAGTCGCCGGCTGTCGCTCCGGTCAGCCCGACGTCGTCGTTGCCTGTGTCGGCGGTGGCAGCAATGCCATGGGCATCTTCTACCCGTACATCACACATCCGGCCACCCGTCTGATCGGCGTTGAAGCCGCTGGCGAGGGTCTTGACAGTGGCAGGCATTCGGCGTCCCTGCTGCGCGGCAGCCCGGGGGTTCTGCATGGCAATCGCACCTATGTGCTGCAGGACGACGATGGCCAGGTGACCGAGACTCACAGCGTCAGCGCCGGCTTGGATTACCCTGGCGTAGGACCAGAACACGCGCACTTGAAGGATCTGGGTCGCACCGAGTACGTCGGCGTCACCGACGATCAGGCACTGCAGGCCTTCCACTACCTGTGCCGCACCGAGGGCATCATCCCGGCACTCGAATCCAGTCATGCCCTCGCCTATGCAATGACCCTGGCCAAGACGATGTCGCCTGAGCAGTCGATTTTGGTAAACCTCTCCGGACGCGGTGACAAGGACATCGGTACCGTGGCCGATCTCAGTCATGCCGAGTTCTTTTGTCGACCCAGTTGCACCGGGCAGGCGGTCAAGGGCGACAAGCGAGTCATGGCCGGAGCCATGCAAATGCCTCCCGGAGCCAGGCCATGAGCCGCATCGAACCAACCTTTGCCGCCCTCAAGATGCGCGGTCGCAAGGCGCTGATCCCGTATGTGACGGCGGGCTTCCCATTTGCCGACGGCACGCCGGAGCTGATGCACGCGATGGTGGCCGCCGGTGCGGACATCATCGAGCTTGGCGTACCGTTTTCTGATCCCAGCGCCGATGGTCCCGTGATCCAGCAGGCTGGCGACCGGGCGCTGGCCCATGGCATTGGCATGCGCCAGGTGCTTGACATGGTGCGCGTGTTTCGCGCCCGGGACCAGACAACGCCGGTGGTACTGATGGGCTACGCCAACCCGGTGGAGCGCTACAACCAGATGCATGGACGCACCGACGGTCAAAATGCCTTTGTTCTGGACGCCGCGAACGCCGGAGTCGATGGTGTGCTCGTGGTCGATTACCCACCTGAGGAGTGCTCTGAGTTTGCGGCCGAACTCCGGGCGCAGGGCATGGATTTGATCTTTCTTCTGGCGCCGACTTCCACCGAGGAGCGCATGGCCCAGGTGGCCGCCGTTGCCAGCGGCTACGTCTACTACGTCTCTCTCAAGGGCGTGACCGGCTCGGGCGCGCTGGACACCGTGGCGGTAGCCACCATGCTTCCGCGGGTTCGCAAGCACGTCAACATACCAGTCGGCGTCGGCTTCGGAATTCGCGACGCCAGCACGGCCCGGAGCCTTGCAAACGTGGCTGACGCAGTGGTCATCGGCTCCCGGATGATTGAGTTGATCGGCGAGCAGCCTCGCGCACAGGTTGGTGCATGTGCTGAACATTTTCTGCGAAGCATCCGGGTGGCGCTCGATTCATAATGTCAGCACCGCCCCCGTCAAGGATCTCCCATGAGCTGGCTTGAAAAACTGTTACCACCGAAAATCCAGCACACCAACCCGGCAGACCGACGCAGTGTGCCCGAGGGACTCTGGGTCAAGTGTCCGAGTTGCGAGACCGTGCTGTACAAGACCGATCTGCAGCAAAACCAAAATGTCTGCCCCAGTTGCAGCCACCACCACCGCATCGGCGCGCGGGCACGACTCGACGTGTTCCTGGACAACGAAGGTCGATATGAAATTGCGCAGGAAGTGCTGCCCGTGGACGCGCTGAAGTTCAAGGACAGCCGCAAGTATCCCGAGCGATTGCAGGAGGCGCTGGAGATCACGGGCGAGACCGACGCCTTGGTGGTAATGGGCGGCGCGGTGCTGAGTATCGGCCTGATCGCGGCCTGTTTTGAATTCGAATTCATGGGTGGCAGCATGGGTTCGGTCGTCGGTGAACGCTTTGTTCGCGGGATCCACACGGCGATCGATCAGAAACTACCCTTTGTCTGCTTCACTTCCACCGGCGGCGCGCGAATGCAAGAGGGCCTGCTTAGCCTGATGCAGATGGCCAAGACCAATGCGGCTCTGACGCGACTGGCAAAAAGAGGACTTCCCTTCATCAGTGTTCTGACCGATCCGACGATGGGTGGCGTCAGCGCCGGGTTTGCCTTTCTTGGCGACGTCGTCATCGCAGAGCCCAAAGCCCTGATCGGCTTCGCCGGACCGCGTGTCATCGAGTCGACCGTGCGGGTGACCCTTCCCGAGGGCTTTCAGCGTTCCGAATTTCTGCAGACCAAAGGCGCTATCGACATCATTTGTGACCGACGGGAAATGCGCAAGACCATTGCCAGCACGCTGGCCATGTTGCAGCGCCAAAGCGCCGACGCAGTGAATTGACTTTACTTGCGCGCGCCGACCGCAAGGTCTATGCTGGCACAGGGTCCCGCTAAATTCATTTCCGCAACAGGAGGTTTCATGTACCAGCGAATCTTGTTGGCCTACGACGGTTCCGAGAGCGGCCAAAAGGCCTTGCTCGACTGTCAGGATCTGGCCCAATGGGCACACTCGGATCTCGCACTTGTGGCGGTCATGCCATTGAGTATGGACGTGATGGGGATGGGGGTGGGCATTTACGACCCACAATTGATGGAACGCGAAAAGGCCGCGCTGCAAGCGGTTCTCGATGAAGGTACACGCCGTCTGGTGGCGGCCGGTCACACGGCCACTGGTGAAGTGCTGGTCGGCGAAACGGTCGATGAAATCACCAAGTACGCCACCAAGATTGGCGCCGATCTGATCATTGTCGGTCACAAGCACCTTGACAGTTGGGCGGCACGCTGGTGGCGAGGTTCGGTTTCCAAGACGCTGATTGAGCATGCGCCGTGCAGCGTCCTGGTGGTCATCACGCAATAGTTTTCCCTCGCCCTCAAGGTCGCGCGCCAAGCACGACGGTCACCATTCTGTCGGGTTGAAGCTTGCGGGCAAAGGCGGCACGGATGTCGGCTTGCGTCACCTTTTGCACCTGCCCGCTCCATTCATCAAGATAATTCAGCGCCAGAGAGTTCCAGGCCAGCGAGGCGACGTTTTCCAGCAGCTTGCGATTGCTGTCAATGCGCAGCGCAAACCCGCCCACCAAGTAGTCTTTGGCCGCCTGGAGTTCACTTTCCGTCGGGCCGTGCACGACAAAATCGGCGACGACTCGGCGCACCAGGCGTAGCGCCTCGTCCGCCTGGTCGGGGCGAGTTTGCAGGCTGACGACAAACGCTCCTGCATGCAGGCCTGGACCAAAATCGCTGTGCACGCTGTAACTCAAGCCACGCCTTTCCCTCACCTCGTCACTCAGGCGCGAGACCAGACCGCCGCCGCCAAGAATGTAGTTCCCGACGGTCAGGGCGAAGTAGTCCGGATCGTCGCGCTTGAATCCCGGTTGTCCTATCAAGATATGCGCCTGTGCCGAGTCAAACGCGATCCTCTGCTCGCTCGCCTGGGTCAACGGTGCGACCTCCGCAACAGCGGGCAACGACGGGCAGCCAACGCCGGAGGCGGCGGCATGGGCAGACAGCCTGGAGAACAACTCGTGCACAAGAGACTCGGCCTGCGCCCGGTTCACTGCACCAACCATGGTCACCTTGGCGCGACACGGCAGGATCCATGTGGCGTAACTCGCCTTCATGTCGTCCACGCTGATCGCCGCAAGGGTCGCCTCGGTCATCTCAAAGCCATAAGGATGCTGACCATAAACTGCCGCGGCAAAGGCGCGCCCGGCGCGCGTCGCAGGACGTGTGTTGGCCTCGCGGATCGCGGCGCCCAGGCGCTCGCGCTCGCGCTTCCAGACCAGCTCGGAAAACGCCGGCTCGCCGAGTTCACGGGCCGCGAGTTGCACCGCCTTGCTGAGCAAATCAGGGTAAGTGAGCGTGCGCAGTGAAAAACTCATGCGGTCGGCGCTGGCATGGACACTAAAACCAGCACCCAAATCGGCCCAAGCCTGGCCCAGCGCGTTTTCGTCCAGCGCGGCTCCGACGCTTCCCGCGCTCACCCCCTTGTCAATCATGCCAGCAGTTACCGCCGCCAGGCCTGCCTGGTCGCGGTGATCACGCCGCGTCCCGGCATCAAAATCAATTCGAATATCAAGCATTGGAATACCCGGACTCGGCACCAGAAAAACCTGCGCCCCAGAAGGTTGCGTCCAGTGTTCAATTGGACTCGCCGCTTGCGAGAAATTCGAATGAAATGCCGCCACAAGACCCGTCAATACTGCGTAAACCGCTATCTTTTTTGTAGTCATCTTGGACCTTAATGCCTGACGTCAGGTGGTGTGGCCGACTTTTTCCGGGCCGGGTCAAGCGCTTGAGGCAACAACACAGCCACGTTGAGTTGATCGTCACCAAAATATCGCTGGGCGACGGCCTGAACCTGCCGCGCGGTGACACCACGCAAAAGCTCAATCAGTCGGTCATCGGCGTCCAGCGGCAGACCTAGCACCCAGTGGCTGCCCAACTCGCGAGCCTGGCTGAATACCGAATCGCGCTTGTAGACGGTACTGGCGATCCACTGCGTCTTGACCCGGTTGAGTTCGACTTCGGTCACACCGTCGCGGGCAACGTCAGCGACCTGCTCGCGCAACGCCCGCTCGACTTGCGCGGCCGTCTTGCCCCTGGCGGGCACACCCTCGAGGGTAAACAATTGTGGCCCCCGTCCCCATAGGCCGTTGTCCGCACCTGCGCCATCTGCCACCCGGTCCTGACCCTGCGTCAGCGCCCGCTCAAGCCGCGCCCCGCTATAGCCGTCGAGCACCGCCGCGAGTACGGTCAATGCCAGCGCGTCGGAATCTGGCCCCGAATTGCCGACGGCGGCCTCCCCCAGCGATCGCAAGCCTGGGACCTTGAACAACAGGGAAACGTAGCCCTGTTCGGCAGGGGCCTTGAAGTCCATGCGTCGAATGCCCATCTGCACAGGCTCCTCGCGCGGCTTGCGAACACCCACCTGGCGCGCGGGTACCACGCCATAGTATTTCTCGGCCAGCACCTTGACCTCGGCCGCATCCACGTCGCCCGCCACCACCACCACGGCATTTTCTGGAACATACCAGCGCCGGTAAAACTCACGCACATCCGCCGCCGTCATTGCCTGCAGATCGCTCATCCAGCCGACCACCGGACGCCTATACGGGGCCGTGACGAAAGCATTGGCATTGGCCGCCTCATGAATCAGGGCACGCGGATTGTCTTCGGTCCGAAGTCGACGTTCCTCCTTGACAACTTCAAGCTCCCTGGCAAATTCCTCGTCAGACCAAAGATTGTTGGCGAACCGGTCCGC
>JAKANU010000104.1 GCA_021812315.1 Pseudomonadota bacterium | reverse complement strand
CCACAAAGTCCTTGCCGCCTGCAGCGAACTGCGCCCGGCCGTGGACATCGCGGTCCTGGGGTAATCCCCGGCCCCTGGCACTGAATCACCGGCGAGGCGGCCAGCAAGCTGCTGTCTGCGCCCGGACCACAGTGCGCGATGAACTCCGTTGGCCACAGCGTCCACAGGGCTTGATCCAGGCGCATCAATGCATCGGCTGGCCCGGTTGCGACCAGGTTCGCGCCCTGGCGCAGCCCTTTGCGCAACAGCCGACACGCGTATTCCAGGCGATCGGCGACGTTGAAATGAAACGCGACTTGAATCATGTGCAATTGATCCGGCATCAGCACCGGCTAGCGGGCGGTACTCAACAAGTACTGCAACAACAATGCGACCGGCCGACCGGTCGCTCCCTTGGCAGCGCCGCCCTTCCATGCCGTACCGGCGATGTCCAGATGCGCCCAGGCGAACTTGTCGGCGAAGCGCTGCAGGAACTTCGCCGCTGTGATCGCGCCCCCGGGGCGGCCGGCAACGTTGGCAACGTCGGCAAAATTGGTTTTCAATCCGTCCGCATAGTCCTCATCAAGCGGCATGCGCCAGCAGGGATCCGACGCTGACTCACCCGCAGCCAGCAGGGCTGAAGCCAGCGCATCATCGCTGGAAAACAAGCCGCTGCGCACGCCGCCCAGAGCGATCACGCACGCGCCTGTGAGGGTGGCAATGTCGATCACGGCGCTCGGCTTGAAACGCTCTGCATAGGTCAGTGCGTCACTCAGGACCAGCCGGCCTTCGGCGTCCGTGTTGAGTATCTCGATGGTTTGACCGCTCATGCTGGTAACCACATCGCCGGGTTTGATGGCTCGTCCGTCGGGCAGATTCTCGCAGGCCGGGATCAGTCCAATCACATTGATGGCCGGCTTCAATTGCGCCAGTGCCCGGAAGACGCCAAGGACACTGGCTGCCCCCGACATATCGAACTTCATCTCGTCCATCTCCGGCGCCGGTTTGATGGAAATACCCCCGCTGTCAAACGTCAGCCCCTTGCCCACCAGGACGGTCGGTGCTCGTGTCTTCGGAGCACCTGCGTAGCGCAACTCAATGAAGCGCAAGGGCTCCTGCGAGCCGCGCGCGACGGCCAGGAAGGCACCCATGCCCAACTTGGCAACCTCGTTGGGACCAAGCACGTCGCAGGTGATCTTGCTGGCCGACTTGGCGAGTGAGCGGGCAGCCCCGGCAAGCAGTGTCGGTGTGGCATGGTTGGCCGGGCGGTTCGCCCATTCCTTGGCGTACTCGATCCCTGCAACCGTGGCCACCGCCTGATCAAGGGCAGCCTTGCGTCTTGACGCATCGGGCACGCCCAGCACAACCTGCCGGATCGATCTGGGCTCGGGCTTGGATTTGGTTGTTGTGTAGACATAACTGGCCTCTGCAACAGCCATGATGGCACTGCGAAACGCCGCTTCCTGGTGCAGGGCAGGAAAATACAGCGTCACCGTTCTTATGGCGCTGGACTTGATTGCCGCAACCGCCGAAACCACACCCAGACGCACATCCCTGGCGCCACCATCGCCGCATCCCGCTAGGACCAGGCGAACACAGGAAAGTCCTGCCGGACGGTGCAACACCAGGGCCTTGCCAGGCTTGGACTCCAGCTCGCCCGATGCCAACAACTGCCCTACCAACTGCGACAGGGCGTCCTTTGCCGGCTTGAAGGAGGAATCGATCAACATGATCAGCGCATCACTTCGTTGCGTCAGTGCGGCGCCGGGCGACAGGGTCTTTATTTCAAAGTTCATAATTCACCATTTCTACGAGGTTAAGAACCGGGATGCGCAGCTTTCATCGAGTAGCGACCCGGCTGACAAAGCACCGATGCTATTCCATTCCTCCCTGCGCCAGGAACTTGCACGCAGTTTTGGCGCCACGCTGGTGGTGCTGGTGACGGTGGTCATGACCATGACCCTGATTCGCACCCTCGGGCAGGCCTCGCGCGGCAGCTTCAATCCGTCGGACGTGATGTTGATCATGGGCTACATCGTGCTCGCCTACATGCCGACGATTTTGACCTTGAGCTTGTTCATTGCGATCATCGCCACCCTTTCGCGCATGTATCGAGACAGCGAAATGGTCATCTGGTTCACCAGCGGCAAGGGTCTGTCGGCCCTGCTCGGGCCGCTGATGCGCTTCGCCTGGCCGGTGCTTCTGGTCACCACAGCTCTGGCCCTGTTGGTCCTGCCCTGGTCAAACCTGAGGATCGAGACGATGAAGTTGCAATATGAAAAGCGTGGCGACATCGAACGCGTCGAGCCGGGGCAGTTTCAGGAATCGGCAGCCGGCACACGCGTGTTCTTTGTTGACAAGAACATGCCAGGGAAGCAGTCGGGATCAAATGTCTTCATCGCCACGACTGAAAACGGCAAGGAAACGATCACCTCGGCGCGCAGCGGGCGGCTCGAGCACGTCGACCAAGGCCTGTTCCTGATGCTCAGCAGCGGACAGCGCCTGGAGAGTTCGCAGGGTGAGGCGGATCTCAGGATCAGCGAGTTTGAAAGCTACGGAATTCGCGTCCGGGACGACTTTGCCGGCAACACCGATGACGTGCAGGTCAACACGCGCCCGACCCTTGACCTGCTTCGCGATCTTTCGCTTGTCAATCAGGCGGAGCTGTCCTGGCGCCTGGGCCTGGTGCTCGCTGCGATGAACTTTGTGATCATCGGTATCGCCGTCTCCAGCGTCAATCCCAGGGTGGGTCAAAGCACCAACCTGGTATTTGCCCTGTTCGTATTTGTGCTGTACTACAACTTGCTGAATCTGGGCCAGAACTGGATTGCTTCAGGGCAGTTTACGTTCGGTGGCTTCATGCTCGCCGTCCACGGCGGCGCCCTGTTGCTTGGTACGCTGTGGCTCGCCAAGGGCCACAATCACTGGCATTGGCGCACCCCTTGGATGCGCTGGGTCGGAAGGCAGAAGAAGGCGTTCACGTGAAGACTGTACGGCGCCTGCTCTATGGCGAGGTGTTGTCCGCGGTGAGCTTCATCACCCTGTGTTTCCTGTGCCTGTTCGTGTTCTTTGATCTGGTCGAGGAAATCCAGGCGGTGGGTCGATACCTTGCCACCGGCTATGGGCTGGTTCCGGCGCTGAGCTATGTCGCGCTGATGATCCCGAGTCATCTCTACGAGTTGCTTCCCATCACGGTGCTGATTGGCACGATTTTCGTCATGGCACGACTGGCACAAAGTTCGGAGTACACAATTTTGCGAACCAGTGGACTGGGCCCATGGCGCGCGCTCAAAGCGCTGCTGGCGCTGGGTGCGGGCTTCGCGCTGTTGACTTTCGCCATTGGAGATTACGTCTCTCCAGCGGCTGACCGCAGCGCCCAGTTGCTCAAGGCTCGGTACCAGGGACGCATTACCGTCGGCCATACCGGTGCGTGGCTCAAGGAACGGCGGGCCGATTCACAGTACGCCGTCAATGTGCGGGCGCTGGAATCCGATGGCAGCATGCGAGGGGTTCGCGTGTTTGAATTTGATGCAAGAGGCTTTCTGCGCTCGATGACGCGGGCCGAGTCGGCCTACTACGGTCCAGGCGACGCCTGGACGCTGCAGCACGTCGAGCGCACCGACTTCCCGGCACACTCCAGCGAGGTCGGTCGAATTGAGCACAGCCGGCTCGACCAGTTTCGTTGGCCCAATTTGTTGACAACCGAGATGGTCTCTGCGGCCTTGCTGAAACCCGAACGCATGAGCACCATCGACTTGTTCGAGTACATGCGCCACCTCGACGCCAATGCCCAGAGTTCTCAACGCTACGCCATCGAGTTCTGGAAAAAAGTCTTCTACCCCCTGAGTTGCCTGGTGATGGTCGTGCTGGCGCTGCCTTTTGCTTATCTGCACTTGCGCAGTGGCGGCATGGCGGGCTACGTCTTTGGCGGTGTCATGGCGGGGATCAGTTTCTTCTTGCTCAACAACGTGTTCGGATACATCGGGACCTTGCAGCAATGGCAGCCATGGCTCAGCGCCGCGCTACCGGGACTGATCTACTCGTTGCTGTCACTTACCGCGTTTGGCTGGTTGGTCTGGCGGCGTTGAGCGGCCGGATTCAGGACGCCCGCTGACTCGCGCGCGAACGCCACCTGTGACCCACTCGACCAAAGAGCTCGGGCATAATAAATTGCGCTGTTAGCCAGAATTCGATATGAACCTACACCAATTCCGCTTTGTCCAGGAGGCGGTTCGTCGCAATCTCAACCTTACCGAGGCTGCCAAAGCGCTGCACACCTCGCAGCCCGGCGTCTCCAAGGCGATCATCGAACTTGAGGAAGAATTGGGGATCGAGATCTTCGCCCGTCACGGCAAACGGCTCAAGCGGGTGACCGAACCGGGCCAGCAGGTCTTGCGCAGCATCGAACTGATCCTGCGCGAGCTCGGCAACCTCAAGCGCATCGGCGAGCAATACAGCGCGCAGGACAGCGGTACATTGTCGATTGCCGCCACGCACACGCAGGCCCGCTATGTGCTGCCCGAACCAGTGGCCAAATTGCGCCACGCCTATCCGAAGGTCAACGTCAGTTTGCATCAGGGCTCACCCCAGCAGGTTGCAAGCATGCTGATCGATGACGTGGCCGACATCGGCATTGCCACCGAGTCACTGGCGAATTTCTCCGAACTGGTGACGCTTCCATGCTACGAGTGGCAGCACGTGCTGGTGTTGCCGCAGGGTCACGCACTGACTGTGCGGGAAAACCTCACTCTGGAGGACATCGCCCGCGAGCCTCTGATTACCTATCACCCCGCCTACACCGGGCGCACTCGAATCGACCAGGCATTCGCCACGCGCAAGCTTGCGCCACGCGTGGCCCTGGAGGCGATCGACTCCGACGTTATCAAGACCTACGTCCGCCTGGGACTGGGCGTCGGAATCGCCGCGGAGATGTCAGTGCACGATGTGCTCCTCGAGGGTAACAAGAGCGATCTCGTGGTACGCCCGCTTGGGCATCTGTTTGGTCAGAACGTGACTCGCGTGGCGTTCAAACGCGGCGCCTACCTGAGAAATTTTGTCTACAAGTTTGCCGAACTGCTCAGCGACCGATTGACGCGCAGCATGGTGATGCGCTCCCTGAGCGGCTCTGTCGATGACTACGAGTTGTAATGCAGTTCCCGCGAAAATTCAGCCCTGAGCTCTACTAATGATTTCACCTATTACACCGCCATTGCAAAGTCGCTTGCCCGGCGTCGGCACCACCATCTTCACGGTCATGTCGGCGCTGGCGGCGGAGAAAAAGGCCGTCAATCTGGGCCAGGGCTTTCCCGACTTTGATTGCGACCCAACGCTGGTCGAGGCGGTGACGCAGGCCATGCAGCAGGGTCTGAACCAGTACCCGCCGATGGCTGGCGTGGCCACGCTACGCGCCGCAATTGCTACAAAAATCGAAGCGCTGTATGGCCGTCAATACTCGGCGGAAGACGAAATTACCGTCACGGCAGGGGCCACCCAGGCGATTCTTAGCGCAATCCTTGCGGTGGTCCATCCGGGCGACGAAGTCATCGTACTGGATCCGTGTTACGACAGCTATGTTCCCAACATTGAGCTCGCTGGCGGCGTGCCGGTGCGCGTGCCATTGACGCCAGGTACATTCCGTCCCGACTTTGACCGCCTGGGTTCTGCCATCACGCCCAGAACCCGAGCGATCCTCATCAACTCGCCGCACAACCCCAGCGGCACCGCCTGGAGTAGCGCCGACATGCTCGCGCTGCAGGAACTCCTTGCGCCTACCAACATCGTGCTGATCAGCGACGAAGTCTATGAGCACATGGTGTATGACCACGAGCAACACCAAAGCGTGGCACGTCTTTCCGGTCTGGCCGCGCGCGCCCTGATTGTTTCGAGCTTCGGCAAGACCTACCACGTGACGGGCTGGAAAGTTGGCTATGTCGCAGCGCCGGCCCCATTGACACAGGAATTTCGCAAGGTTCACCAGTTCAACGTCTTCACCGTCAACACCCCGGTGCAACATGGCCTGGCGCGGTACATGGAAAAGCCCCGAGCCTATCTCGAGTTACCGGCGTTTTACCAGCACAAACGCGACCTGTTTCGCCAGGGGCTCGCGGGTACACGCTTGCGAGCGCTGCCGTGCGAGGGCACCTACTTCCAGTGCGTGGACATCTCGGGAGTCAACGACCTGAGCGAGGCCGAATTCTGCCGCTGGTTGACGACCGAGGTCGGCGTGGCAGCGATTCCGCTGTCCGCGTTCTACGGCGATGGCTTTGACCAGGGTGTGGTGCGTTTTTGTTTCGCCAAGAAGGATGAAACTCTGCAGCGCGCGCTGCAGCGCTTGCGGACTTTGTGACGCAGTTGCGAACGAGTGTGTACCCGTAAAAACCCGTAGTCAAATACGCCAGCTATGAAACTTGTAGCAGCTACCAATCTCGGTTATAGTTTCGCGTCGTTCCGCCATACAGCGGGCCGTCGATTCGGGAGAGACGGTTGCAGCGTTCAGGTTGATTGAACCCGGCGAGCATAACCAAAGCATCGAGGAGAGTTGTTTGATGAGTTCCAAAGAAAATGCCGCCATCGGTCAACTGTTTGGGCTGCTAGAGTCGCGCTACGCGATCCGTGTGTTGTGGGCTTTGCGCGATGGTCACGCCCAGACCTTCCGGTTGCTGCAGGACAGCGTCGGCGGCATCACGCCCAACACCCTCAATACCCGCATCAAAGAATTGCGCCAGGCGGGATGGATACAACACGGCCGCGACGGCTACGTCCTGACCTCGCAGGGAACCGATCTGCTCAAGCGCATGGCAGACTTTCCGGCATTCGCCACCAAGTGGGCTACGGCCCAAGCCAGGAAAATGGCTTAGCCCGCGGGCAGCTAAGGCCGTCGATCACACCCTGTGCGCACAGCCGTTAACGGCTGGCATAATCATGGGTTCTCCCGAAGTGAACCGGATGCAAGTATCCGGGCTCGCACTTCCCCATCATCGCAACAGGATTCACGCATGATTTCGACCCCCTCTGGACTGCAGTACGAAGACTCGATTGTTGGCACCGGCGCCGCGGCCAGTTCTGGCCAAAACGTCACCGTTCACTACACCGGTTGGCTCTATGACAACGGCACACAGGGCGCGAAATTCGACTCCAGCAAAGACCGCAATGACCCGTTCAAGTTCTCGCTCGGTGCCGGCATGGTGATCCGTGGCTGGGACGAAGGCGTGCTTGGCATGCTCGTGGGTGGCGCACGTACCCTGATCATCCCGCCATCCCTTGCCTACGGCGCGCGTGGTGCCGGCGGTGTCATCCCACCCAATGCCACCCTGAAGTTTGATGTTGAACTGCTGGGGGTTTCGGGTTAGCGGCAAGTTCATCGATGGCGGGCAACGCCACCGTCAGCGAAATCACGCGATCTTGAATAGCCGGCGTGCGTCCCCATGTCAGGTGCGTCCTCCCAACAACCACAAGCTTCACTGAATGTCCGAAAACAATCCTATCGAAACCGAGCCGACGCCGGACCTTGACACTCAGGCTGTGCAGGGAACCGGCGAGCCCGCGCCCGATGCGGCGCAGGCCTTGACCTTGGCACAGTCCGAACTCGCGGATCTGCAGCTCAAGAACGCTGCCCTGGCCGACCAGTTTCTGCGCGCCAAGGCCGAGGCGGACAATGCCAGACGACGTGCCGAAGAAGAGATTTCGAAGGCTCGCAAGTTTGCGATCGAAGCCTTCGCCGAGAGCCTGCTGCCCGTCGTTGACAGCCTGGAGACCGGGCTGGGCATTGTCGATGCATCGCCTGAACAAATTCGCGAAGGTGCTCAGGCAACTTTGCGTCAGTTGCTCGTGGCCCTGGAACGCAACAAGGTCGTTGTCGTCGACCCCGCACCTGGCTCCCGGTTTGATCCACACCAACAGCAAGCCATCAGCGTGGTGCCATCGGACCTCGAGGCCAACGCTGTCGTCACCGTTTTGCAAAAGGGCTATTTGATGGCCGAGCGCGTACTGCGACCGGCATTGGTGACCGTGGCGGCTCAAAAATCATCTGATTTGACTTGAAAAGTTTCAGGTTATCCACAAGTTGAAAGCATCTGAATACAGGAGTAGATCATGGGAAGAATCATTGGCATTGACCTTGGAACCACCAACAGTTGCGTCGCGATCATGGAGGGCAACACGCCCAAGGTGATCGAAAATGCTGAGGGTGCGCGTACCACGCCGTCCATCGTCGCGTACCAGGAAGATGGCGAAGTGCTGGTGGGCGCATCGGCCAAACGCCAGGCGGTGACGAATCCGAAGAACACGCTGTACGCGGTGAAGCGGCTGATCGGCCGCAAATTCGCCGAAAAGGAAGTACAGAAGGACATCGATCTGATGCCGTACAAGATTGCCGCAGCCGACAACGGCGATGCCTGGGTTGAGGTGCGGGGCAAGCAGATCTCTGCGCAGCAGGTCAGCGCCGACATCCTGCGCAAGATGAAGAAGACCGCGGAAGACTACCTGGGCGAAGCGGTCACCGACGCGGTCATCACGGTACCAGCCTATTTCAACGATGCTCAGCGTCAGGCGACCAAGGATGCCGGGCGCATCGCTGGCCTCGAGGTCAAACGCATCATCAACGAGCCGACCGCTGCGGCACTGGCATTCGGCATGGACAAGAACGAGCGCGGCGACCGCAAGATTGCCGTGTACGATCTGGGTGGCGGCACCTTCGACATTTCGATCATCGAAATCGCTGACGTGGATGGAGAAAAACAGTTTGAGGTGCTCTCCACCAACGGCGACACTTTCCTCGGTGGCGAAGATTTCGATCAGCGAATCATCGACTTCATCATTGGCGAATTCAAAAAAGACCAGGGCGTTGACCTGGGCAAGGATGTGCTTGCATTGCAACGCCTCAAGGAAGCCGCAGAAAAAGCAAAAATCGAGCTCTCAAGCAGTGCCCAGACCGACATCAATCTGCCGTACATCACGGCGGATGCCTCGGGTCCGAAGCACCTGAGTATCAAGCTGACCCGCGCCAAACTCGAATCGCTGGTAGAGGATCTGATCGAGCGCACGATAGCTCCGTGCCGCACGGCGATCAAGGATGCTGGCGTCAAG
>JAKANU010000103.1 GCA_021812315.1 Pseudomonadota bacterium | reverse complement strand
TTCGCTCGGTCTGTCCTACGTTTGCCTGGGCGACACCCTGGCGCAACTACGTCAGGGCACGACTGCCTTGGCCCCGGCAGGAACCGATGCGCTTGAGCTTGCCAGGGCCTTCGCGGACCAGCACGGGCCGGCGAGAGTCGTCGGATTTGCGACGGCTAATGCGATCTCGCGCTGCCTGTTTGACCGTGCCGGATTTCGCCCTCCCGACAGCAGCGATTCGATAGGACAGATGAACCCGCAACCGGGTGACTCGATCGGCATGATCGGTCTGTTCAGACCCCTGCTGCAACGCGTCTTGAAGAGCGGCGCACGTCTGACTGTGGTCGAGTTGAAGACTGAGTTGGCGGGACAACATGATGGCTACCGCGTAACACTTGACGCCAAAGAGCTCGGCGCCTGCAGCAAAGTGATTTCCACAAGCACCTTGCTGCTCAACGACACACTCGATGAAATGCTTGCGCAGTGTCGCAGCGCGCACTGGTTCGCCATGATCGGACCCAGTGCCGGGTGCCTGCCAGATGCGCTCTTCGCCCGTGGTGTCACTCTGCTCGGAGGCAACTGGATCAGGGACCGGGAAGGCTTCATTGCGGCGCTGACCAGCGGTATGCCGCATAGTGAATTTACCAGCAAGTACGCCCTCACTCCTGACGGGTATCCGGGCTGGCATGAGCTGATCCAAAGAGCGAGCCCATCCAGCGTTGGTGGCAGCAGACGGACATGAGCACACACTGGAGCGAACATCAGGAGCCACTGGGCTCCGCGCTGACCCTGATCCACTCAAGGCAAAGTACGTCGTCAAGGTTCCTCGGCGATCCCGGACCCGATCACGCTCAAATTGAAACCATTCTTGACACGGCCGGGGCGGCACCCGACCATCGCCGCCTGAGGCCGTGGCGCCTGCTCATCGTTCCGGCGCAGAAGCGGCCGCTGCTGGCTGACGCCTTCGCGGCAGCGCTTGGCGAACGTGATAGCCAGGCGACCGCAACGCAGTTGGCAGAGGCGCGCGAGAAGGCTTATCGAGGCCCCCTGTTGGTGGCGGTGATCGCTCGCCTGGACCCCGCGTTGGGTCCGGTACCCGCCCCGGAACGCCTGATAGCGGCCGGATGTGCGATGCAGAATATGTTGTTGACTGCCCATGCCATGGGCTTCGGGGCCGGTCTTCTGACTGGAACATCCCTGTACTCGCGCGCGCTCCAGCAGTTCTGTCAACTCTCGGACACCGAGCAATTGCTGTGCTTCATGGCTGTGGGCACGCCAACCAAGGGCAAGCCGGCGACAGCCCGGCCGACGATGGGCGACTACACCACCACGCTATGAATTAGATAGCTGCCTACGCTTGCCAGACGGCGTCAAAGGCGCGGGGCTTCAGATCATTGGCTACCGGTGATTCTTGTCTTTCACACCGACCTTGGGCTCCCACCCGACGAAAGCCGGGTAGTGACGCTGGACCACTGCACCATTGACATCCCAGGCCAGGCATTGGCCCACGAAGTGCGGCGGCGAACCATCGGCAGCGTCAGGAAGCGGTCCTTCGGGCAGAGTCTGGAAGGCGACCGTGGCCATGTTGAAGAGAAGCTCGCGCAGGTGGGTGCAACCCCGTGCGCCCCCGAGGTTTCTCTGGATGGCGTGACGCCAGCCAGGCCCCATGGTGCAGCCAATCATCTTCTGCATGGGAGCTTGAGCCATCGGACATTCCGGGTGCGGCACGTCATCCATGGCCACTGCAATCTCGCGTATTACAAAGCCGTCGTCAATCGTCACCCGTATCGACAGGTTGTGCAGGGGCTCTCCGGGTTGCCAGGTCCCTTCTCCTGGAATGTCAATCGCGTGCGTCTTCGTGTCGCGCATTTCGGCTTCGATGTCCCACAGACGGTCGGTACGCGCAAAGCCGCGGTAAACGACTTCTCGGGTATGCAGATGCGTTCTGGGCTGGGGTGGTGGCAGTGGCAAGACGGAATCTCCTGTGAACTGAAAATCGATTCTGCTGAAGTGTAGGTTCTCTATTCGCAAGTTGGCAGCGGGAGCTGGCACTACCCCAATTTCTGCCACCACCGCGCGCCGCGAACCGCTCCACCAACGCTACACATTTCATAGCTGCTCACGCTTACCACACGGCCCCTGCAACCATTAATCACTCCGACGACTGCTGCAACGCCCACATCTGGGCATAGCGCCCACCTGCCGCCAGCAACTGCGCATGTGAACCGCGCTCGATGATGCGCCCAGCTTCCATAACCAGAATCTCGTGCGCATCGACCACGGTGGAGAGCCGGTGCGCGATCACCAGCGTGGTCTTGTTCTGCGCCACGCTTTGCAGTTCGGCCTGGATGGCGCGTTCATTCGCTGAATCAAGTGCCGAGGTGGCTTCGTCAAAAATCAATATTGGCGGGTTCTTCAGCAGGGTGCGCGCGATGGCCACACGCTGCTTCTCGCCGCCCGAGAGCTTCAGACCGCGCTCGCCGACCATGGTGTCATAGCCTTTGGGTGTGGCGGCGATGAAGCTGTGGATGTGCGCGGCGCGGGCGGCCTGTTCCACGTGCTCGCGCGTGGCGCCGGGCTGCCCATAGGCGATGTTGTATTCCACCGTGTCGTTGAACAGCACCGTGTCTTGCGGCACGATGCCGATGGCCTGGCGCACACTGGCTTGCGTCACCTGCTTGATGTCTTGCCCGGAGATCAGAATGCGCCCGCCTTCATCCGGATTGCTGACGTCATAAAAACGAAACAGCAAGCGCGCCAGTGTCGATTTGCCCGAGCCCGAAGGCCCGACCACCGCCACCGTTTTGCCAGCGGGAATCTCGAAGCTGATGTCGTGCAGAATCGTCCGCGTCGGCTCGTAGGCAAAGTTGACGTGCCTGAATTCCACCCGGGCCGAGCCCACCTGCAACGGCAGGGCGCCCGGCAGGTCGGCCACTTCGCGCTCGCGCTCCATCAGCGTGAACATCTTCTCCAGATCGGTCAGGCTCTGCTTGATCTCGCGGTACAGCACGCCCAGAAAGCCCAGCGGAATGTAGAGCTGGATCATGAAGGCGTTGACCATCACTAGGTCGCCCAGGGTCATGTGGCCATGGCACACGCCCTGCGTTGCGCGCCACAGCATGGCGACCAGGCCGCTGGCGATGATCAGTTGCTGGCCGGTGTTGAGCAGGGAGAGCGTGCTCTGGCTCTTGAGCGCGGCGCGGCGATAGCGCTCCAGGTTTTCGTCGTAGCGCCGGGCCTCGAACTCTTCGTTGTTGAAGTACTTGACGGTCTCGTAGTTGAGCAGCGAATCGATGGCGCGGCTGTGCGCTTTGGAGTCGAGATCGTTCATCTCCTTGCGAAAGTGCGTGCGCCACTCGGTCACGGTCACAGTAAAGCTGATGTAGAACACCAGCGCAATGGCGGTGATCCCGGCAAACCAGGCATCAAACTTGACTGCCAGCAGAGTCAGCACCATCGCCACTTCGATCAGCGTCGGGAAGATGCTGTACAGCGAATACGAGATCAGCGAGTTGACGGCACGCGTGCCACGTTCAATGTCGCGCGTCATGCCTCCGGTCTGGCGCTCCAGGTGAAAACGCAGGCTCAGCGAATGCAAGTGCCGAAACACCTGCAGCGAGATGGTGCGCGACGCACCCTCGGTGGCCTTGGCAAAAATCAGTTCGCGCAATTCCGCGAACAGCGTGGTTGAAAGGCGCAGCAGGCCATAAGCAAACAGCAACGCCACCGGCACCACCAGCAGGGCGCTGGCACCAACGCCTGCCTTGGGATTCATGGTGTCCACCAGTTGCTTGAGCAGCAAAGGCACGCTCACATTGGCGAGCTTGGCACCGATCATGAACACCAGCGCCGCCATGACACGCCACTTGTATTGCCACAGGTACGGAAACAGGCGTTTCAATGTGGCCCAGTCGGAACGCGGGCCCACCGGGCCAAAGGCCGTGCCCGTCTCGGAAGAGCGGTGTCGTTCACCGGATCGGCGCATGGGGGACAATCCTTGCAAGCTATTAACTACTCGATTGTGCCCATGTCTACCAACACGAGTCCGCCCGGTGTCAAGTTACCCACCGATGAGGAGCTGGTTCTCAAGGTGATTCCGATGCCTGCCGATTCCAACGCCAATGGCGACATCTTTGGCGGCTGGGTGATGGCGCAGGTGGATCTGGCCGGCTCCGTCATTCCGGCGCGCTACACCCGGGGCCGCATGGCCACGGTGGCGGTCAACGAGTTCATCTTCAAGCAGCCGGTGCGTGTGGGCGACATCCTGACATTTTTCTCCAAGCTGATCCGCGTTGGGCGCACCTCGATCACGGTCAAGGTTGAGGTCTACGCCGAGCGCTTTCGGCATCAGGGCCAGTACATCAAAGTCACCGAAGCATCACTGACCTACGTCGCGATTGATGACAGCGGTCGGCCCCGCCCGCTGCCCGGACTCGCGCCGCCATAATGGGCGCTGTGCCCAAGCGTTTGCCGCCCCTGTTGCTGAGCCTGATACTGGTCACCCTGACCGGTCATATGGCCATGTCGGGTGGGCGCGTTTCGGGTTCCCTGTTTGCGCTGCAGAGCGGCTCGCCCGACCTCGTGGTCGGCGTATTCATGGCCATGTTCTCGGTGCTGCCCGCGCTGGCCGCCATGTCCATTGGCCGCTGGGTGGACCGCATTGGCGCGCTGCCGGTGCTGCGCACAGGCGTGCTGGCGGTGCTGTTTGGTGCCACGGTACCGGTGCTCTGGCTCAGCGTGCCTGCGCTGTTTGTGATGGCGGTGTTCGTCGGCTTCGGCTTCAACGCCATGTCGGTGGCGGGCCAGCACACTGTGGGCGCGATGGCGCAGGGGCAATCGGCCAAGCAGCGGCTGCGCAATTTTGGCTGGTATGCGCTGGGGCACTCGGCATCGAGCGCACTCGGGCCATTTATCTCTGGCTTGCTGATTGACTACGCGGGCTTTCGCACCGCCTTTGGCACCATGGCCCTGTTTACCTGCGCGGCCTGCTGGCTGGTGTTCAGGAAGCTCTCCGCGCTGCCCGCCGCCGCCAAAGTCGACGCGACGCATCCAGGCAGCGCCAAGGCGGCCGCCTGGCAAGATCTGCTGGCCAAACCCGAAATGCGCCGCATCTACTACACCAGCATGGCACTGTCGTGCTGCTGGGACCTGTTCATCGTCATGCTGCCCGTGCTGGGCACTCGGCTGGGGTTTTCCGCTTCCATCATCGGCACCGTCTTCTCGCTGTTTGCGGTGGGCACGTTTTTCAGCCGCGCCATGATGCCGTTTCTCTCGAACCGGGTTCGCGAGTGGCAGATCATGCGAGCCGCGATGGTGATCATCGCCTTGGTTTTTGTCGTGCTGCCGTGGGCCAGCGCAGCGGCCGTGTTCATGCTGCTGGGCTTCTTGTTTGGCAGCGCGATCGGATTTAGCCAACCCAACATGCTCTCGTTGCTGCATGCAGCGGCACCGCTCGGGCGCGGCGGCGAAGCGCTGGGTTTGCGCTCGCTGATCGGCAACGGCTCCTCGGTGCTGGTGCCGGTGGCGTTTGGCCTTGCGGTTGGTCCGCTCGGGGTGGCGCCGCTGCTCTGGTCAGGCGCCGCGCTGATCAGCAGCGCCGTGCCCGCTGCGCATCGCGGGGTGCGTCAGCATTCGGAGCGGCGATGACCTGACGTCTTCTGATCGGTCACTTCGAACAGGCACTGGTGCACGAGCCGCCGGTGAGGACGTTCTGGCAACGCACATTGACCGTCGCGCCTGTCGTACCTACGGGAGAACCGGGGGGCGAATCGAGCGTGCAGCGGTGTCCGGGAGCACCCAGAATAGTGAGGTTCGAGCTCTGTGAAGTAGCCGTCCCACCCGAACAGTTGAAACCGGAATTCGAAACGCTGCCGAAGGTCGCAGTCATGCTGCCGCTGCCGGGCATCACGTTGAGCATCAGCGAATTGAATCCACAACTTCCGCTACAGGCAAAGCTCGCGTTGCTGAAATTGGTGGCACAGCCGGCAACTGGTGTGGTACAGGTATTGCTCGATTGGGTCGGTGCTCCGAGCACCCACGCCGTACCCACGCAACTGTAGACCCGCGTCTGCGTGATGCTGCCCACCTGGCCGGCCGGACAGGCTTGTGACTGCGATTCGCTCGGTGGCGCAGGCGTGGTGCAACCCTGCTGAGGCGCGGGCGTGCCGGGTGTCTGCGGCGGCGTTCCCGTGACCCGACCCGTCGGCGCCTGCCGATCAAAGGGGTTGTCCCCGGATTGAGGAGCGACTTGTTCAATCACCACGGTGGTTCGCTCGCCTATGGATTGCGCGAAGCTCAGACACCTTCTCATGCACTCGTCGTACTCACTCTTGGCCTGCAGCGCCCGTTGTCTTTGTTCTCTGGCGCTTCGCTGCCAATTGTCGGCGTCCGACTTGGCTCGCTCGACTCTTGGCGCCAAATCGCGCAGTGCCACCTCATAAGACTTGATATTGGCATCCAGGGCATTGCGTCTGTTGTTGTAATTCGTCATCTCGCGCACCTGCGCGTTGGTCGGCGAGCCGGTTACCGCGGGAGGCCCGGAGGCCCTCATCGCCTGCAATTGGGCCCGTGCATCAGACAGGCTCTGCCTGCCCTCTGTCAGGGACTGATCGAGCGCATCGGCCTTTTGCTGCTTTTCCGCAGCGATGCTGCTCCACCGTTGGGCACGGTCGGCCTCGCTTTGCCAGCGCTGGTACTCGTTCTGGCATCTGCGTCGGCAATTGAAATCCGCCACGGTTTCACCGGGGAGGGGCTCGGGCTTCACGTAGCCACCAGTGGCGCCTTCGCTGCTACCGCCGCCTGGAGTGTCCGTTGCGCCACCACCGGTGACCTGGCCACCGTCAACGGGACCATCACCGATCAGGCGCTTCTCGGTGCATTCCCGCTCGACAATGCTCGCCAGTTGATCGAGTTTCCTGATTGCATCGAGCGTCCTGTCCAGATCTTCACCATCCAGACCTGGGGTCCGCAGTGTGAGTTCCTTGGACTTGAGCCGGATCATGATGATCCAGGAATTACAGATCAACTCGCCCGAGCTCAGCGCAATGTTGATCAATGGGCCGCTGCCACCGCGGACCGTCTCCCCCTTGGTCGCCAAACCTGCGAGTGCGTTGTAGGCTGCATCAGCGGCGCTTTGCGCCTGCTGCCCGAAGCCGCGCTGGCCAAGCACCGAGCCTGGCAGATCCGCAAAACTGACCGGCAAGACAACAAGAAAGGAAACAACGGCTGCAAGAATCCGTAGCAGGGTTCCACGCGCCACGCCGTGGCGCCAACGCGCGCACCACGAAATCGTGGCCCGGAGCCCAAGATGATTTTGAGACGTGACTTGCATGGGCCACCTCCACGGTATCCGAAGCGTTGCTCTTCGCGACACATATTGGCGGCGACCGACAACGCGCGGGCCAGCCAACCAAACTGCTTCCAGTATCACAGCTTGAATCGCCTGCGATCACCGGGGAAACCCTAGCCTGGCACTCCGTCGCCCGAGATTGGGCAATACCAAACCTGTCCGCGGTCTGAGCTTGTGTCCATCTTTCCGTCAACTGATGGAACTGAATCCTCCAATCAAGCTGCCAGAAATGCTGCCTGCAGCAGCTTGGGCATGACTGCCCCGGCGGCGCCGCGCAGACTCCAGGTGCATTCGTCGTCGAGCGCAGTTGCGGTTGGATTGACCTGCGCCACCCTGGCACCGGCGTGCAGGGCGAGCAAGGGGATCTGCGCCGCCGGGTACACCAGAGCCGAGGTGCCGATGGCAAACAGCAGGTCGCAGGCCTGGGCGGCAGCAAACGCTGCAGCCAGGATGTCTTCAGGCAAGCTCTCGCCAAACCAGACGACGCCTGGGCGAACCGGACCGCCGCATTGACGGCACCGCGGCGGACTGAGCCTGCGCCCGCCTTCGGGCTCGTCTGGCGGCGCAGGAGGCAAGACGTGCGGCCGCCCGCAATCAAAACAGCGCGGCTGGTGCAGGCTGCCATGCAGATGCAGCACATCCGCACTGCCGGCGCGTTCGTGCAAATCGTCGACATTCTGCGTCACCACAGTAAGCCTGGGAACATGCTGCGCCAACTCCGCAATGGCCAGGTGCGCCGGATTGGGCAGCGCGCGCAGCAGCTGCATGCGCCGCCATTCGTACCAGCCCCAGACCAGATCCGGGTCCCGGCGAAACGCCTCGGGGGTGGCCAGCGCCTGGGCGTCAAAGCGCCCCCACAAACCGGTCAGTGCATCACGAAAGGTCGGGATACCGCTCTCTGCCGACACGCCCGCGCCGGTAAACACCACGACGTGCTGCGCCGCCTGCAGGGCAGCGATCAATTCCGGCGGGGTTGTCTCGATGGTGGTTGATTGCATGACAGTTTTCAGTTCTAATTGCTACTTTTTTCGTAGCTGGCTATGCTCACCAGACAGGCATTGCAGGCTGTTTTGCCTAAAATGTCCCATGCCGGCCGGCGCCAGCGGAAAACTTCAGCGCGCCTTGCAGACCGTCGGCTATGCACTGTCTGCCGCGCTGCCATTCCTGGTGCAGCGCCTGCGCCAGCGGCAGGTCCCACTGCGTGTAGGCACTCATGCGATCCGCGCGCATGGTTTGCTGCGGAAATTCGGCCAGCTGTTGCGCCAGCGCCAGCGCGGCCTGCAAGGCCTGGCCGCTGGGCACAACGCGGTTGCACAGACCCATTTGCAGGGCCTCGGCGGCCTCGACCTTGCGCCCGGTCAGGATCAGGTCCATGGCGTGACCCATGCCAATGAGCCGGGGCAGGCGCACTGTGCCACCGTCGATCAGCGGCACGCCGAAGCGGCGGCAGAAAACGCCAAAGTAGGCGTCCTGCTCCATCACCCGCATATCGCACCACAGGGCCAGTTCCATGCCCCCGGCGATGGCGGCACCGCTGACCGCCGCAATCACCGGCTTGGACAATTGCATGCGGGATGGCCCCATCGGGCCGGGTGGACCGGGGGGCACACAGTCCTGCGGCGAAAATTCAAGCGCGGCAAAAGGGTCGGCCGACTCGGTACCTGCCTGCTGCGCAAGACGCGCTCCGGCCTGCAGATCCCAACCGGCACAGAAATGACCGTGCGCGCCGTGAAATACCGCAACCCTGCTGCCCCCATCGGCCTCAAACGCCAGAAAGGCTGCATACAACTCGCGCGCGGTGGCAGCGTCGACGGCGTTGCGCACCTTGGACCGATCGAGGGTGATGACGCGGACGGCGCCT
>JAKANU010000102.1 GCA_021812315.1 Pseudomonadota bacterium | reverse complement strand
CAACATCATCGGTCGGCCGCACGTCTTCAAGGTCTGGGACGACGATGAACGCAAAGCCGCCAGGCTTGAGCACGCGGCGGAACTCGCACAGTGCCGTCTTCACCTCATGCCGGTACAGGTGCTCCAGTGAATGCTGAGACACCACCGCATCGAATGGGCCGATATCGCCCAGCGCCACCATGCTCGCCACAATGTGCGGCCGGTGTGCCGGGTCGATATCGAGCCGTACTTCTTCGCATTCGCCAAGCCACGCCGGAAGCGGGTCGCCCCCACAACCGGCGTGCAAAACTGCGATCAAGCAGAACCCTTCCACGCACCGATGGCGGCGAGAGTGTTCATGATCTCGATCACGGCGGCCTTGAGAGCGGTGTCCACTGCGGTCGAAGAGGCGGTACCGACCGCTGATGTTGCCTGTGCAGCGCCGGAACGCTGCACGATGGGGGTGACGCCGTACAGCGACACCTTGTCAGTGGTGGATTGGCCGAGGGTGGTGCCGTCCGGACCGCCCTTGGAGAGATGGTCAACTGCCATTGTTGGCTCCTAGAGATGAAGTAAGGCCCCGAAGGGCCCTTGTGTCAGTTGGACAGAATCCTGCAGGCCATCTGCGGGCGGATCGACTTGAACCCATACAGCACGTCGATACGCGCCGGGAATGCATCGTTGATGATGTCGTCGCCCTGCCAGATGCGCATGCTGATCCCGTCGTACACCTGCCGGGACGCGAACTGCGCCGCCTTGGGCATCGGGAGGTCGGCCGACACGAAAGTGAACGCATCCCGGTGGAACGCAAGCGACGGCTTGTAGATCGCCGCAGCGCCGCCCACCTTGGTCACGGCCCCGCTGTTGGTCGGCGAAGCGCTGACGTTCTGCGCGGCGCCGCTCGTCACGATGGACGGGCTGATCGGCAGCGACGTGCCGCCAGCAGCAACATCAGCCGTCACGACGAACTGCTGCAACTCTCCGGTATCCGACTTGGTCTCCGGGTGGACGCGGTTGCAACCGGCCAGCGTCACGACATCGCCCTTCTTGAACGTCTTCGCCGATCCGTTTGCGATGGTGACCGAAGCGCCGGTCTGGCTGGCGCCGTTGACGGTGCAGTTCGACGCGTCGGTGCCGGTCGTCTGCGTCGGCATGATGGTGTTCTGGTACACCGCACCGAAGCCGGCCGTGATACCGAGCAGACCCTCACGGTACTGACGCGCGATGGCAGAACTGTCCTGAAACAGCCCCTTCAAGCCGTCCACCATGTCAACGTTATCCTGTGTGTTCAGGATCAGCGAACGGTTGTTGTCCTGCGGCGTCAGCATGTCGATCATTCGCTTCTGAGCCAGCAGGAGCTGCTTGAAGTTGATCGCCGCGCTGACGTTGTTCACCGCGTTGTAGACATCCAGCGACATGTTGAACGCGTCGGCCTCGATGTTGGCCGCAAGCGTTGCCATCGCGGGCTCCAGAATGCGAGCCGCAAAGTCGTCGATAGACAGGGCCAGTTCGACGCTGGTGAAGTTGAGGTCAACCCCTTTCTGGGTCGCCATCGTCAACGTGACGCTGGACTCGGTGGTGTCCTGCGCCGACATCGTTTTGCCGGTACGCACCGTGTACTGGTTCGGCAACCTGATCTTCAGCGTGTCGCCGATCTTTGCGCCAGACTGAGCGAACGAGTCGTCATACTGACGGTTGATATTGCCGATGAAATTCAGCTTTTGGTGCAGAATCATCAGCGCTTTGCGCGTGACTTGGGTTGGGGTGAGCAGTGAATTGCTCATGATGTTTCCTTCGAGAGGGATCGCTTCGCTTCACAGCGATGCGCGGGGGTCAACGAATGAGCCCGGCTTTCCTCATACGCGCCGTTTCCTTTTGCGCCCAGGTCTGCATGTCGTCATCGTCTGACGGCATGGAAGAACGAGACGCAGCCCCGCGGTTACCCACGGGGTTGATCGGATCGGGTGCTCGGCTCGGCTGGGCTTTTGGCTTGGCTTTCAGTTCGCTTTCCAGCGTCATGAGGGCTTTGGCGGCCTGAATCGGCGTCATCTGCGCGATGGACATGGCCTTCGTTCGGTTCTTGCCGAGGTGATAGGCCAGTTCAGGCCCCACATCGGATTCCGTCACGAATTCCAGGATCGCGCCTCGAAGCGGCAAGTTCGGATTCGTCACCACAGCCTCGAAGTCCGGATAGCGGTCCACAACGTCATCGGCGCGTTCCCAGAACTGCGCAATAGCGCTTTGCTGGCGCTGTTGCTGCTGGGTCTGCAGGACGAGTTGTGCCGCGCGTTCCTGGGCTCGTTGCTCGATGGCGTGTTCGAGTTGCGCGCGCTGGTGCGCTTCATCGTCGACGAAATCTTCGCGCTTTGGCTCTGGCTTGCTGGGCTGATGCTGGCCTTGAACTTCTGCCAACTTCTGCGCCATCAGGCGTTCGCTTCGGCGTGCTTCCTTCGTCAGCCGCTTCTGGATCAGCGCATCGACTTCCTCTTGTGTGAAAGTCTTTGGAGGCTTTGCTGCCTCTTGCTGCTCCACCTGCTCTTTCTGTTGATCCCCTTCGCCTTCGGCAGCAGTCGCCTGGCTCTGGTTGTCCTCGGTTTGATTTGCGACCTGATCGAGTTCGGTCGGCTCGGGCAGGCCCGAGACTTCTGTGTTGTTGTCCATCGGAGTGGGAAATGCATCGTCTCACGACGCTGCGTAGGGCCCGGGATTCCGTCCCGGTACGGTTTGTGGGGGCCGCAACAAGCCGATCAATTGGGTGGTGAGCACGATGGCTCGGCCTCACCAAAAGCAACTCTTGCTAGAAGCCCTGCGGCTCCATCGGCGCGAACGCCGGTATGCTCGGCGGCACGTCGGCGGGTTGAAAGCCCACCTGATCCATCGGCTTCGCCATTTCGGGCGGCGCCATCATTGGCGGATGCATGGTCGGCTGCATTTGCTGCTGGCCGCCGCCGATGATCTCGCGCACCGTCTGCATAACGATGGCACTGACCTGCTCCGGCGTGATTGCCGGAGCGATTGCCTGCATACGCTCGGTCTCGGCGCGGTATTTCTCTACATCGAGTTTGCCGCCTTCGAGATTCAGCTTTGCCATGTCCAGCCTCGTCTTGTCGGCGTCCTGAGTTGCTTGTTGCAATGCCTGGCCGAGTTGCTGAATCTGCTGCCCCATCTGCTGAATCTGCGCCTGCACCTGCGGCGGAATCTGCTGTTGCTGCCCTTGCTCTCCAAGCATTTGTTGCACTTGCGGCAGCAGCGTCACTTTCAGCCGCTCAGCCATGTCCTCTGCGCCAGGCCAGTCCATGTTGCGCACGAGTTGGTCCCCGATCACCTGCCAGAGCGCCGGGTTGGCCTGCGTCATCTGGCTCATCGCGTCGAACGCCTCCATGCGCCTCGTCGTGAAGCTCGGTCCCGTCGTCACGACAACGTCATACCGCCCGACTTGGGGGTTGAACACCTTCACAATGCCCTGCTCACCCTGCAACTCTGCGTATGGCTGCGGCAAACCTGGCTCGACGCGAGCGAAATCCTCGCTGCTGTCCTCACCCAGAATGCGTGCCACACGTGCGGTGTCGTACACCGTTGGGATCATGTCCAGGATGATGCGGCCGATATGTCGCACCATTCGCGCGAGGTTATCGACGTAGTGGTACGTTGCGGTGTCTCCCTCGCGTTGGCGGGCCATGATGGCCTTGCCGCTCGTCTCGTTGCTGCGCTGGCCCAGCGATGCGTCAAACTGCCCTGTTGTTGCCTTGATGTCATCGGCAGCAGCCATGACAACCTGCTGCAAGCCAGGCTCAACCGTGGCGGGTGCGATGCGTTGCGGTGGCGGTAACGGCTGTCCGCTAGCATCGAACGCATTGAATGGGAGATACGCGTAGTTAGTCGTGTTGGCCGATTGCCATTTGTCCTCGTGTCCCTCGACTGACTCTGCCGCAGCGATCCATGGCGCCTTTGGCGCCAGCATCACGCGCTCAGTCACCGCCGACTGGCCTATGTTGTACATGCGCTGCGCGTCTTTGGCGTTGCGAACCAGACCAGAGACGACATGCTTTCCGTCAACGATGTCTTCGTTGCCGATCACGCGCGCGATCGGGATGTACTTCCAACGGTACTCGCGCTTTTCGAGCACTTGCGCGCCGGTGATCTTGCGCCACACCAGCATCTTGCGTTTGAGTGACCGGCTCTTGAGCGGCAACTCACCAACAAACACCCCCGGCGGCAGTTTGTCGCCATCAAACGATGTCGCGCCATTGGCCCACATCAGCAGCTTTGCGTCCTTGCGCTCGAAGCAAAAATACTCTGCCACGCGCACGCTCTTGTCGGAACGGTCAAACCATTCGCCGTCACAGAAATCCCAATCGACGGCATCTGCCTTCGGGTACTCGTCCTTGAACGACTTCTCAAGGATCTTTTCCTCGATGAACGCGAACTCTGCGTCTGCGCCTGCAGGGTCCTCAGCATCCGGGTCAATCCACACCTTGCGCCAGTCGCGCACGCGCTTGATGAATATATCTTGATCGAACGAGTCATCGCCAACGTAGTCTGTCAGCACCCTGACATAGCCAACGCCGTGCGTGACTTCGTGGTCAGCTGCGGTGTCGTAGGCTACGTCCGCGTCCGACGTGGCCTCGATGTGCCTCGCCAGTCCTGTCAGGATCTCGGCCGCTTCAGGTGCTGCCTGGTCATTGGCTGCGCGGTACTTGATCGTTGGACGGTTTTGGCGAATGTCGTTCGTTACTTGGCGCTTATGCTGAGGAATTTTGTTCAGCGTGAGACACGGCCGACGACTAGCCTCGCGCTCCTTTCGAGCCGCATCAGGCCATTGCCACGGGTCATCAGGAGATGCCGCAGCAAATCTGATGTCGTCCTCCTGTTTGTGGCGGTTTTCGGCTTCGAAGTCCACGCAACGCTTATGCCGTTCGCGAGCGAGCGCGAGCACATCTTCTGCGTCCTTGCCCGTTTCCGGCTTCGCTGATTGATCTTCGGTTTGTGCCATGTGGCTCTGAATAGATCGGGCGGCGCTTCACAGCGGGGCCCGGAAACGACTTCCGCGGCGCTTCACAGCGGGGCGGGGTCGCTATAAAACTGGGGTATGTGTTAGCGGCTGCGATGGGTAAAGACCAAAGCCAGAACGCCAGCACTGGCGGCCCACGCGACGCAGAGTAGCAGGAGCTGCCAGCCAACGATCTGGCAGACATCAAAAACCGTCTTGCACATCGCGGTCATCCTTTACTGGTGTGAGTTCGTTCATCCGGTCATCCATCCTACATGCGTATGCGTATGCGTAGTTGCAGGCTTTGGTTTTGGCCTTGCCTTGCCTATGAACTGAAGGCCGCGACCGATCAACGAGCACACATCTACGCTGTCATCGTGCTTGCCCGCCGGAAATCTCAGCAGTTGCCCGAGCACATCGGATTTCCAGGTCGCATGCCTCGGAAAAAACACTTTACCCATGCTAGACAGTGCCTGGAAACTCCGCGCCCTTGTCGGCTTGTCGCTGATGCTGGGCAACCACTCGACGCGGCAGAATGCCCTGCGCTCACTCATGCGCCGCATCAGAAACGGTTCTACCGCCCGGCGAATCGGGCCAGATTCGCCGAACCAACATGTTGGTTCGTGCTGCAATATCAGGTCACACTTGGATTCGATCCATACATCGGCACTTGCCTGCTTTCGCCACCAGTCGAGCACGTATATATTTCCTTGCTGGTCAACGCCGAACAGGCCGTGCTCGGTGTAGTCACCGCCGCCATCAGTCACGCCGTAGTCGCTGGCCCCGTACTTTTTCACCCCCAGCGGCGGTGTGTCGTACTCGCCAAACCATTCGGCCTTAAAGTAGTCGCCCTCGTCGGCGGCCGGCTGCTGCTGATACAGGGCATTCCAGGCTCGCAGGTCCATCTTCGCCACCTGGACCATTTCATCCGTGAACCACTCAGGCCATAGACGCTCACCGGCCGCGCGCCCTAGTGGATCATTGGGCATGGCCTCCATAGGGATCTCGATGACGCGCCAGCGGTCTCGCTCGCGCTCAAGAATCCGGCCGCCCAGGTCGTCTTCGTGCCATCGCGTCATGACGATGATTTGCCGCGCCCCCGGTTTTAATCGGGTTAGAAGGTCGTTGACGTACCATTCCCACGCGCGCTCTCGCATGCGATCGCTGTCAGCGTCTTCCCGACTTTTAACCGGGTCGTCAATGATTGCGAGGTCTGCACGACGGCCGGTGATCGACCCGCCGACACCTGCAGCAAAATATTCGCCGCCTCTATCTGTATCCCATCGCCCCGCAGCTTGCGAGTCCTCGGCGAGCCCGAACCCAAACACGCGCTCAAATGCCGGCATCGCCAGGATGTTGCGCACACGCCGGCCGAATCTTTCTGCCAGTTCTTGCGTGTGGCTGGCTGCAATGACGCTCAGCGCAGGATTGCGCCCCAAAAACCAAGCAGGGAAAACGACGCTTGTGTATGTGCTTTTTGCGCTTCCAGGCGGCATGCACACCATCAACCGCTCACATTCTCCGCGCTCTACTGCCTCCAGCGCCTCGATGAGCAATTTGTGATGCGCTGCCGGCCTGAATCCTAGGTCCAGGCGTTCAATGCATGGCGCTATTGCCTGCGCTGCCATCTTCCGAGCCAACAATTCCTGCAGCAGCGAGTGCGGCGAGAATTTCTGCGGTGCTGAGTTCTCGGACATCAGAATTCATCGTCAATGTTGCCGTAGATTCGGCCCTGCCCCATGCCCGATCAAGCAGGGATTCAGACGCCTTAACCCTTGCCGAATGCGGCGCTGAGCCATCGCCCATGATTTCAGCCAATGTGCGAATCGCCTCCTCGGTCCATTCGCGGGCAAGCGCCTTGACATGTGCAACTTCCTTGGGTCGGCCGCCGGGGTTGCCTGAAACCCCAGGTTTGAATGCCGTTTTGGGGGCTGCCCTTTTCGGTTTCTGCTCGTTGTCTGTATTCAGACAACGTTGTGTATTTTTCACTTGTATTCCCCACCTAAATTTGCATGGCTTACAACTCCAGCACGTCGATGCCGTTGCCGCAGTGCACATCGAGCGCGCAGGCAACCTCGACAGCGCGCTGAGCCGAGCAACCGAGGTACATCGCGGCCATTGCATAGTCGCGGCCACATCCCATGGCGTATTGACGATCTTCGAAAACCACCGGCGTCGGGGTGCGTTCGTACGCTCTGACAATGCGGTCCTGGGCGATCACCATGACGGGTGTCCAGTCGTCCTTATCGCGTTGACTGGGCGGAAAGTCTGCGCGCACGCAGCCGCCGCGAATCCACTCCAGCATGAGCATTCCCTGATCCAGCCCGCCTGAAAACGCGACGAGGCTGGAGCCGACGCGATGAATCTTGGTCGTCGTTCGGCGCAGCCCGTTGTTCGTGGTCTGCTTGTCAGCCGCAAGCGTCTTGCCGTCCCAAGCGATGCAGGTCATGAGCCATCCATTTGTTGGAGTGGAGTAGTGGCGCCATGGGGCTACGCGATGCGCTGGTGCCGGCCCTAGCGCTCTCGCCTGATTGCCCGACGGAGCGCGCGTCGGGGGAAAGGGCCCGCTATTACAGCGGGAGCACCCGATCAGGCTCCGGGTCATGACAGGGCGGTAGGTGCCGGGCTCTCGTCGAGAGCGGCGGCCGAGGCTGATCCGCTGGCGGCGGTCACATCCCTGTGACTGCGCCTGATGGCGGGCGCAGCGGGCTCTCGGCTGGGCTGACGGGTCAGGAAAAATAAACGCTCGCCGGCCAGGAGCCCCCAACCCGAAGCGAGCGGAAACGGAAATTGACGGGCCGGCCCGGCGGGTTACTCTCTCCCCCGACCGCTATTGTCTGGATCCGAGCCTGTGCTGGCTGCGGCGAAACGCAGGGGCGACCTCGCCCACCTGAGTCGCCGGGCTGGCCGGCTGGAGCGCCACGGGCGCTAGTCAGAGTGTCGGGGCTCCGGCTCGCGGCCGGGAATGCGTGCGGTCGTGCTGCTACGCGCATTGTAGGGTATTGACTCGTCGCCGGCAATAGTCTATGCCACTGCGTTGTTACAAAATAGTCCTTGAACCAGCTTACGCTATGCGCTATATTTGCATCATCTAAACGATCAGGAGATTGACATGAGCAAACTCACCACCACCCAGCTTTCCGCCCTGCGCGAATATCGCGCCGCCGGCCCATTCATCGTCCCGCCGGCATGCCAAGGCCAGGCAGTCGAGGTCAGCTACGGCTGTACCGAGGACGCCATCTACCGCCGAGTCCTCGACCGGTCGGATCGGTCACTCGAAATCGTGGCGTACCGCCACCCTGTCAGTGATCGGGAGTGGGCGCCCTGGAACGGCGAGCCGGTCCTCGGCGCCCGCATTGGGCGCCTCTACAAGGGGCCGCTATTCGACGCGCCTCAGGCGTGAGTCACCCGTCCCGCAGCCGCTACATCGTCGCCATCGGCGGCCCGTGGCGGCTGTACACCCACCCCCTGCCAGGCTGGCGCATGCTCGGCACCATCCAGCGCGGCATGAGCATCGGCGCCATCGCCGAATCGCCGGCCGCGCTGCTGGCGCAGGTCAATGCCGGCGCCGTGCGGGCGCTGGATCAACGAAAGGCCCGCGCGGCAATCGCTGAGGCGCTGAGCACAGCATGACAAGAATCACAATCACCAACCGCGGCCAAGCCATCGAGTCCACCAACTACTGGGATTCGCAGCAGGCTGCGGCAGGATTTTTTTTCCTGAGCACCAACGCCGGCGCGATGCGATTGCTGGTGCCAGACTCCCATGCGCGCCAGGTACGTGAGATGCGCGGCGCGCACTTCGTGATCGTCAGCCGCGGGCCCTGGGTCGATCAGGGCGGACGAGACGCGATCGAACTGCTGTTCGAGGATGGCTCTGACTCACCGTACTGCATCCATATGCTGGCTGACCAGTGCGACCGGATCGCGCCCGACGCCGAGCAGGGCGGCGGATTCGTGGTCACGGTCTGGACCCGCGCAGGCGAGCAGCTGCGAATGCCAGGCAAATACAGGGTGGTCAATGCGCTGCCCTGCCTCGACCCGTGGGTCGAGCAATGACCACCCTACACGACCCCACCCCCGATACTGTGCTCGCGTCGCGCCTGGCTGCTGGGCTGACCCAGGCCCAGGCCGCCGCGCTGGTGCACCTGGGCAATGTAATGCGCTGGAGCGAGTACGAGCGCGGCGTGCGCCGGATCGACACGGCGCGCTGGGAGCTGTGGCTGCTGCTGGTGGGGCAGCACCCCACCCTGCGGCTGATCGAGGCGCCTGCGGGCCGCCAGGCCCTACCGCGGGGCCGCCGGGCGGTGGCGGCTCCG
>JAKANU010000101.1 GCA_021812315.1 Pseudomonadota bacterium | reverse complement strand
TCGCATCGCGCTGCCCGGAGCGCGCCGGATCCTGGTCGACCATATCGAATACTGCAATCGGCACCTGCCGCGGTGGAACCCCATGTCTGTCGGCGGCCAGCACATGCAGCAAGCCGGTGCGACGCCAGCCCAGGCCGTGGCGTTTGCCCTTTGCACGGCGGTGCAAAATGCACGCGATTGCATCCGGCGCGGGATGGATCCCGATCAATTCCTGCCTCGATTCACCTTCTTTTTTGACGTATCCATCAGCTTCTTTGAGGAAATTGCAAAGTTCCGGGCCGCGCGTCGGTTTTGGACTCGCATCGCACGCAACCAACTCGGTGCCAAGGATCCTCGATCCTGGCGTTTCAAGTTTCACGCGCAGACTTCCGGCGTTGATCTGACTCGCCAGCAGCCGCTGAACAACATTTCACGCGTCACCGTGCAGGCAATGGCCGGGATCCTCGGGGGGCTACAGTCGCTGCATACCGATGCCTACGACGAAGCCTTGTCGTGCCCCAGCGAGTTCGGTGCACGCATTGCCATCGCCACTCAGAATGTGTTGCGCGAAGAGGCACATCTGACCGACGTTATCGATCCCCTGGGCGGCAGCTATTACATCGAGACGCTCACGGATGAAATGGAAGCGGAAATCGAGCGCGTCTTCGAAATCGTGGAGAACGCGGGCGGTATGTACCGCGCCGTGCAGGCCGGACTGGTGCAGGCCATGATCGGGGAGTCAGCGCGGAAGTTCCAGCAGCAAATTGATTCCGGTGAGCAGACGGTCGTCGGCGTCAACGCTTACAAGATTGACGAAGACGCCAGCGCCCGACCAGTCAATGCACGACCGGCCGCTGCCAGCATGCACGCACATGTGGAAGATTTTCAGCGTTTCAAGGCCGGGCGTTCACAGGAAAAGGTCCAGCACGCGCTCGATGCCCTGTCGCGCGCCGCCGCTGACGTCGGGGACAACATTTTTGGCCGCGTTGTCGAGGCGGCGCTGGCCGGCTGCACGCACGGCGAGATCTGCCACACGGTACGACGCGAGTTGGGCTTTGGCGACGTCCAGGCGGTGGTGTGAATCAAGGCGCCGGTCTGCCCGATTCGGCCAGCATCGCACCCGGCCTGCTGGCCGGTGATCGGCGCGCCATCGCTCGCACCATCAGCGCCATCGAACGCGGTGAAGTGGATGTCGTGGCAGTCACGCAAGCGCTCCGAGCGCACTTGGGACGCGCCCATATCGTCGGCATCACCGGACCACCGGGAGCTGGAAAATCCACCCTGGTCCACGCCATTCTCGGAGAAGCACTCCGGCGCGGTTCCCGCGTTGGCGTGATTGCGGTCGATCCGTCGAGTCCGGTCAGCGGCGGAGCTGTGCTGGGCGACCGGGTTCGCATGGGCGAGCATGGTGGCCACCCCGACGTATTCATCCGGTCAGTGGCGTCGCGCGGTCACCTGGGCGGGCTGTCACAGGCCACAGGGATGATGGTTGATGTATTCGACGCAGCCGGCTTTGATACGATCATCATCGAAACCGTTGGCGCGGGACAGTCCGAAGTCGCGATCATGCGCGTCGCCGACACATGTGTCGTTGCCTGCCCTCCCGGGCTGGGCGACAGTGTGCAGGCGATCAAGGCCGGGATTCTTGAGATTGCCGATATCCTGGTCATTACCAAGTCGGAGTTGCCGGGTGCGGAGGCTAGCGCGCGTGACCTGAAAGATATGTTGCACCTTCGCTCGCCGACGCCAGAGCGGCGGTGGACGGTGCCAGTGCTCGCGTGTTGTGCCCCGAGCGGCGAAGGCATCGCGCAGTTGGTGGATTGCATGCATGAGCATGCCACCGCATGCGGCCGCGCAAAGCGTTTGCAGGCAAATCCGCTCACGGCCGGAGCAAACCGAAGCCTGGATGCCAAATCGTTGGTGATGCGCCTGGCTGAGCGCGACCCATTTGTACGTTCGCTGGGCATCCAATGCATCCAAGCCGGCAAAGCAAACGCCAGCGTATCGCTCGTGCTGACACCGCAACATCTGAATTTCAATGGCAGTTGCCATGGCGGCGTCATCTTTTCACTGGCTGACACTGCCTTTGGCCTGGCCTCAAACTCTTACGGCAAAGTCGCGGCCGGCATTGATGCTCACGTAACCTACCAAAGCGCGGCGGGCCTGGGAGACCGCCTGGTTGCCAACGCAGTGGAAGTATCGAGATCGCGCAAACTCGCGGTCTATCGTGTCGATGTCAGCCGTGCGGATGAGGTCATCGCAAGCTTTACCGGTACCGTTTACATCACCAGCGTGAACGTCACAGACGCCCAGGCAGCGCCGCTTCAGGAAACGATGTAGGCGGCCGCACCGGTTGCCAAAAGCTTGCGGTCGGCGCCAAAAAACTCCATGTGCGTCGAGGCTACTCGTGATCCCAGCCGGACGACGCTGGCAGACACGTCAAAGTGGCCGCCGATGGCCGGGCGCAGGTAGTCAACACGCAGATCGATCGTGCTGAGTTTGCCGAAGCGGTGCAAGCGCTGCATCGGCGCTTCGTCCATGTGGCGCGCACCGATGGCCGCCATCACAGCCAGCCCTGCCATGGCATCAAGCGCCGCGCTGATGACACCTCCGTGCAGGCGATTGAAGCTGAAATGCCCAATCAGTTCAGGTTTCATTGCAATACGGCCCTCGACCCTGGCCGGCGTGATCGACGAGATTTTCAAACCAATAACCTGGTTGAAGACCACCATTTCCTCGAAAATCTTGCGCAGTCCGCGTACAAATTCCGGCTCAAATTCCACAGGCACTTCGATCAAGGATGATTTGGGCATGGTGTGGTCTCACAATCCAAGTTGACGCGAGGCCAGCTCTTTCATGATTTCCTCGGTTCCGCCTCCGATCATCATGACTTTGACCTCGCGGTAAATGCGTTCGCTGGCGGTGCCACGCATGAAACCCATGCCGCCGAGGATCTGCACTGCCTGGTCAGCACAGAATTGCATGGCCTGCGTGGCATGGTTCTTGAGCAGGCAAACCTCCGCGACCCATTCGGAGCCCTTGATTCCGGCATCGGCACGGTCTGAAACCGCATTCAACCAGGCACGCGTCGATTCGATGCGCATCTTCATGTCCACGAGCTTGTGACGAATCACCTGATGGTCGATCAACGCCGTGCCGAACGTCCTGCGCTGCCGTGCCCACGCCAGCGCCTCGTCATAACAGCACTCGCAAAAGCCGAGCGCCATCGCTGACATCGAAAGCCGTTCGCCATTGAAGTTGGTCAGAATCATCTTGAAGCCGCTGCCCTGATCGCCCACCAAATAGCGTGCCGGGACTCGCACGCCGTCAAACCGAAGTTGCGCCGTGTCGGAACATAACCAGCCCATCTTGCTGAGTTTGGTGCGTGACAATCCGGGCAAATGACCCGGCACCATCAGCATCGAGATGCCCCCCGCACCTTTGTCCTTGGGATTGGTACGCACCGCGACGGTCAGCCAGTCCGCCCGCATGCCTGAGGTGATGAAGACCTTTTCTCCATCGACGACGTACTCGTCACCTTCGAGGCGCGCAGTGGTGCGCAGTGACATCACATCGGTGCCACCACCCGGTTCAGTGATCGCCAGCGCAGAAATCTTCTCGCCACGCAAGACGGCGGGAACCACCTCGCGCTGCAGGGCAGCACTGCCATGGCGGACCACCGGCGGCAAGCCGATGTTGTGACTAAAGAGGCTGGCCATGAGCCCGCCGCTGCCGCCAGCCCGCGCCATGGCGACCGTCATCGCATTGCGCAAACGCCAAGGGCCGGGCGTACCACCCAATTCTTCCGGATAACCCATGGCCAGCCAACCGAGTGCTGCCGCCCGCTGGTACAGATGGCGTGGAAATTCCCCGGCTTCTTCCCACTGATTGAGCGAGGGCGCGATCTCGGTGCGGACAAAGCGCTGCACCGCCCCTTGCAGCGCTTGTGCATCCTCTTCAAGAATTTCATTGACCAACATGCGCACTCCAGAAAACGCCAAATCCGGCACACAAAACACCCGAATCGCCGGTCATGCGCCGTCCTCGAAAAATAGAGCCACAGCAGCATCGGTAAGTTCGTCAATGGAAGCACCCTTCTTGGCATCAAACCATTGAACCGACCAGTTCAACGCACCCAGGATCAACAAGCGTGCAAGCTTCACCGGAGCGCGCAACTGACCACGCCTGCTCAGGGCTTCGAGGACCGGTGTCCATGCCAATTCATACTGCGCCTGCAGCTTTGCCAGCGATGTGCGCTGTGCAGCACTGAGCGAGCGGTGTTCGTAGAGCATCACCGGAACAAAGTCATTCCCGGATCCGAGCAGTGTTTCAAAGTGGGCACGGATGAGCCCTCGCATCACGATCCTCGGAGCCGCTGCGCCAACCCCTTCGCACGCCTTGCTTTGCCGCGCTATTGCCGAGCGCATGCCCTCTTCCATTACCGCATACAGCATGGCGCCCTTGCTCTTGAAATGATAAAACGGCGAACCGCTGTGCATCCCGACCGCAGCGGCGATGTCGCGCGTGCTTGTCGCGTCAAAACCGTGAAGGCGAAACAGGCGTGCCGCTGCTGCAAGCAACTCGTGCCGACGGTTGCCATCGTCGCGTTCGTCCTCGGTCTTGCGCGGCCGCCCGCGGGGACGCCGGTCAGCCGTCGCCGTCCGATGCTTGTGCTTGGGTGGGGTGGTCGAGACGCAAACGCTCATTGCGCAACAGCATACAGAACTCCTGTATTTTTGGCAAGCACTTGCTTGGTAAAAATGCAGCCGGGACCGACAGTGCGATACTTGCCGCCGCAAGGCTGGACGCATTCTGTAGCACTGCTGGTGCGTGGCGCAAGATCCATCGTAGCTCGTCCCCAGAATGCACGAACCGACGTTTCATCACATGATCGACAGGACTCGCATGATTATTTCGGCCATCAACCATACCAAGAGCATTGCGGACGAAGAACTGCAATCCGTAGTTCGGGTGATCAACCGACAGATCGCCGAGGATTTTGAGCCCTACTGGAGTTTTGGTGCGACCTTGCGCCTGGAGGGATCGATCGGCAAACGCCCGAGCGTGAGGACCTTGACGGACATGCGCGGCGACGCCGTGCTGTATCTCGTCGATGGCACCAATGCGCTTGGGGCCACCGGCTGGCACGACGCAAACTACCGGGATATCCCCTACGGTTTTGTGTTCTTGGGCTTATGCCAGAAACTGCAGGAACCGTGGACCGTGACCTTGTCACACGAAGCGCTCGAATTGGTCGGAGACCCGATGGCGAATTTGCTGGTGCAGGGCTGCCACCCCATGGACCGACGTCGCACCGCTTACCACCTGTTCGAAATGTGCGACGCAGTGCAGGCCGAGACCTACTGCATCGACGGGGTGGAAGTATCCAATTTTGTGTTGCCGAGCTACTTTAGCCCGGGCGAGCAGCAAGGTCGGCGCAACGACTTTCTTGGGCGATCGTATGACGGCAGGACTCTGCCATCCTTCGGCATCAACCCTGGGGGATACATCAATATCCTGAATCCAAGGACCGGCCGATGGGAGCAGCCGGTACTCCCCGGTGATACAGAGACCCTGACGCGCAAGAAACTCAAGAACGAGTTCAAGCTTGGTCGCGGATATCGACGCATCCATCCGGGCAAGGTCGCATAGGCGGGGCAGCCACTCGACAGATTGCACGCCATCGTGTCACAGGAAATCGAGCAGCTGAATGCCGCCATTGCGGCGCTGCAAGCCCAGCGTGAGCTTATCGGTCCGGCGCTGACCGAGGCGGCACTGGCGCCCCTGCTCGCACGCCTCGAGGAAGTGGCTGCAGCGTCTGGTGCTTGCGACGCAGCCAAGGCCGCAGGGCAATCACGCAGACAGGTGACGGTCTTGTTTCTCGATATCGTGGGCTCGACAAACCTGAGCGAGGGCCTTGATCCGGAAGATGTCCATAGCATCATGGACGAAGCGCTGGAGCAATTCACGCGCATCGTTGGAGCGCATGGCGGCAGGGTATTGAAATACGCAGGCGACAGCCTGCTGGCGGTCTTCGGTGCCGAGGAGGTGCGCGAGGATGATGCCGAGAGGGCAGTGTCAGCAGGACTTGATTTGCTGGTCGAGGGCCAGCACCAGGGGCAGCTTGTCACCGATCGTTTCGCGCGATCGGGATTTGCCGTCAGGATTGGATTGCATACCGGTGGCGTCTTGCTCGGAGGTGGCGTTGACGCGCAAAGCAGCGTCCGAGGCTTCACGGTCAATGTAGCGGCGCGTATGGAGCAAACAGCGCCACCGGGTGCGTTGCGCATC
Organism: Pseudomonadota bacterium; assembly: GCA_021812315.1. Classification (GTDB taxonomy): domain Bacteria; phylum Pseudomonadota; class Gammaproteobacteria; order Burkholderiales; family Burkholderiaceae_C; genus Rhodoferax. The sequence goes on along the minus strand of JAKANU010000101.1, from coordinate 3,022 downwards.
AGCCACGACACCTACCGCCAGGTTCGCGGCGTATTCGATGTTCTGCCGCAGCCGCCTTTGAAGGTCAAGGGCGTTTCCCTTCCGATGACGACCTACCTGGTGCTGCGGCGCAAGCCTCGCGCCTTTCGCGTCGCCACCCGAGGTATCGACGGCGTGGAGACACGCATGGTGGGACGCGACGCTGAACTCGAACAATTGCAGGCGGCTTTCAAACGCTTGTATACCCAGCGCAGACTCAGCGTCATCACGGTCGTTGCCGATGCGGGGCTAGGCAAGAGTCGACTGCTTTATGAATTTGAAAACTGGGCCGAGGCACGCCCTGAGGCTTTCTATTTTTTTCACGGTCGCGCGCACCCGTTGACCCAAAGTCAACCGTACGGTCTGCTGCGCGACATTCTGGCGCGACGATTCCAGATCGCAGATGGCGAGACCATGCTGCGCGCCAAACAGCAGTTCGAGCAAGGAATCGTGCCCTTGTTTCTCGCCGACGATGGTGCGGAGATGGCCCAGGCGCACGCCCACTTATTGGGACACCTGGTGGGACTGGATTTTTCGGAAAGCAGGCACATTCAGGGCATTCAGGATGATGCCAAGCAGATCCGCAACCGTGGCTTTCATACCGCCGCACAAGTGTTCCGCCGCGTCTGCGCCGAGGACCGAGCGCCGGTATTGCTTTTGATCGATGACCTGAATTGGGCCGACAACGGGTCGCTGGACTTCCTGAACTATCTGGTACAAGTCAATCGCGACTTGCCGATGCTGATATTGACGCTGACTCGACCGACCTTGCTGCACAGACGCACCAATTTGCCGAACATGCCCGAGACGCAGTTCATCACCCTCCATCCGCTTGACCGGAGTTCCAGCCGCCTGCTGGCCAACGAGTTGCTCAAGAAGTTGCCGGAAATACCGGCTGCTTTGCGTGAACTTGTCACCGGCGGGGCCGACGGCAACCCGTTCTACATGGAGGAACTGGTCAAGATGCTGGTCGACGAGGGCGCCATCCTTACCCACCTTGATGTCTGGCAGGTGAACCCGCAAAGGCTGCTGGGCATGCGCATTCCACCGACCCTAACCGGCGTGCTCCAGGCCCGTCTGGATGCACTGCAGCCCGCTGAAAAACTCGCACTGCAACACGCCAGCGTCATCGGAATGGTCTTTTGGGACCAGGCCTTGGCAGCTCTGCAAGCGAGCGCGCCGACCATGTTGCCCGCTTTGCTAAAGCACGAACTGATTGTTGCCCATGATGGCACACTCCTGGACGAAGGCGGTCAAGCGCCGCGCGAATTCGCCTTTGCCCACCAGGTTCTGCACCAAGTGACCTACGACACCCTGCTCAAACGCACACGTGGGGAACTGCACGCCAAGGTCGCAAGCTGGCTGGCGAGTCAGAGCGGCATCCGCGCCAAGGATTTTCTGGGTGCAATCGCCCAGCACTTCGTCAAGGCGGGAGACCTTGAACAGGCTTGTGAGTACTTCGCCCGGGCCGCCGAACATGCAGCGGGTCGCTATGCGCATGAAGCCGTGACCGATCTCGTTGCCAAAGGCATGGCATTGCCGGATCAAGGCACAGAGCCCAATCGCAACCTTTCCCCGACGGGCCATGGAAGACGGATGCAACATTGGCGACTGCTCGATGTACGTGAGCGCACCCTGGACCTCCAGGGCCGGCGCATCGAACAGCAAGCGGATATCGACGCTTTACAAGCCCTGGCCGACGCACTCGACGATGATCACTGGCGCGCCGAAGTCGCGTGGCGGCGCAGCACGATCGCCATGCGAACCGGCGACTACAGCGCCATGGAACGCGCTGCCCGAGACGCCTGCGCGATGGCTGAACGCGCCGCGGATTCGATTCTCGAGTTGCGCGGGAAACATCGCCTGGCGCTGGCGCTGACCTATCTCGGAGACGGTGTCGCGGGTCGGCAAATCGCGCAGCAAGGACTCGCCCGGTCGCGCTCCACCGGGAGCCGGCAACTCGAAGCGCTGTTTCTGAACGCCTTGTCGTTCATCGCTGATAGCCAGGCTGACCGCCTGGCCTCACTGGATCTGGACCAGCAGGATTTGCTGATCAACCGCGAACTCGGTAACCGGCGCAATGAAGCAATCGCTCTTGGCAACTTGGGCAGCGGCTGGCTCCGACTCGGCGAGCATACTCAAGCCGGACGCCACCTGCACGAGAGCCTGCAACTCGCCCGCACGGTTGGCGATCTTGCCACCCAACCCAACGCATTGACCAACCTCTCAGTGTTGGCACTGCGTCAGGGAGATGAGGCGCTGGCCCTGTCACATGCACGGACCGCGCTGGACATTTCCATCATGGTACAAAGCCCCGAGTTCGAGGCGATTGCGCAATGTTCTCTCGGGAATGCGGAGCTTGCGCTAGGACGCTACCGCGCCGCAACCGCAGCCTTCGGGCGCGCCCATGCCATCTCTGCCGTTCTTGGCAATGCAACCCGGTACGATGCGCTGGCCGGACTTGCGCGCGCCGCGGCGGCTGAGAACAACATCGCCGTGGCCATGCGGACGGTCGAGGAACTGCTGGCGCCAGGACACCCGAGCGCGGACCTTGACGCAGCGGAGATGCCGCACCTGATTCGTTGGACCTGCCATCAGGTTCTGGAGCAGGCGGGCGACCCGCGTGCTGGCGCAGCCCTGGAGTCCGCACACGCCAAGCTCCTGAACGCCGCGGCGACGATCGGTGACAATGCCTTGCGCGAGAGTTTCCTGCACAATATTCCTGAGCACCAAGCCATCATGAGCGCGCGGCAAAGGCACTAGCGCCGATGTCAGTCCAACCGACCTTCGCGTCTTCGGTCAATCCACAAAGAAGTCGGGCAAGAAATTTTTCGTGCCGGGCGTAACCGAGTACTGCTCGAGGTCGGTCACCCCGTGCTGCATCAGCACGGTGTCGTCGATGTAGAAGTTGCCGGTCTGCGAGTTGCTAGCGGTCAGGATAAGCCAGGCTGCGTCGGCCAGAATTTCCGCCTTGCGGCACAGCGCCACGTCGACGAGATCGGAA
>JAKANU010000100.1 GCA_021812315.1 Pseudomonadota bacterium | reverse complement strand
CGTGATCATCGAAATTCCGATGAACGCCGATCCGATCAAGTACGAGGTCGACAAGGAGACCGGCGCCATCTTCGTTGATCGCTTCATGAGCACGGCCATGCACTACCCGACCAACTATGGGTATGTGCCGAAAACGATTTCCGGTGACGGGGACCCGGTCGATGTGCTGGTGATCACCCCGGTGCCGCTGATCCCCGGCGTGGTGGTGACCTGCCGCGCCGTTGGCATCCTGAAGATGGAAGACGAGGCCGGTCAGGACGGCAAGGTGCTGGCGGTACCGATCGACAAGATTTTGTCGCTTTACACACGCTGGCAAAAGCCCGAAGACCTGAGCCCGGTTCGGTTGAAGACGATTGCCCACTTCTTTGAGCACTACAAAGACCTCGAAGTTGGCAAGTGGGTCAAGATACTTGGCTGGGAAGGACCGCAATCGGCGCGGCAGGAAATCGTCGACGGCATCGCCAATTACCGCCGACAACATCCCTGACGTTCTTAGCATATTTGGTTTGAAGCGCTTATGTGGCAAGCACTGGCAGCTACAGAATTCATAGCAAACGGAGCTCAGGTGGCGAGGGCAGGCGGACCGGGTATTCGTGCGCTGGCCGACGTCCGATGAATGCCGCGCTGTTCGCCACGATCCCATTGCTGATGTGCATGGGCTATTTCTTCATGGGCTCGCTGCCGTTGCTGGTGCTCAAACATGACACACCCATGGATTCGCGCTTTATCCGTGGGTTTTTCAATACCTACTATGTTGCTGTCGTGATCGCGGCCACCATGGCGGCGATGAGTTACGCGCTTGTTGGTCATCTTGAATTTTCGGCGGGGACGATTGCAATAGCCTGCCTCGCACTCTGTCTGCGGAAATCTGTTCTACCGCGCATGGACGGTCTGCGAATACGTATCGAGATCGGAGACTCTGCTGCCATCACTGATTTCCGTCGCATTCATATTGCTGGCATGGTGATCAATGCGGTTCAATTGGTGGGCTTGGTCTGGGGCCTGTTCCAATTCGCTCGATAGCCTGGGCCGGGTTCGGACTCATGAGAGGTCGCGGCAAAGCGCTTTGGCCAACTCGGTCGCCCCGTCCCGACCCGCCAGTTGACCGGCGACCGAGCGGGCCTTTTCCGCGATGACGGTTGAGTCGAGGGTCTCTCGCAACTTGGCCGAGAGCCTGCGAGCAGAGAGTCGGTTGCTGGCAAGTGGTCGCGGACCGATGCCGAGTTCGTGCACGCGATGGCCCCAGTAGTACTGGTCCATCACATGAGGAATGACGAGTTGCGGTACGCCCGAGCGCGCCGCAGTCGTGGTGGTACCGGCTCCGCCATGATGCACAACAGCCGCCAGTCGCGGGAAGAGCTGACTAAAGGGGACATGTCCGACCGCAAGGCAAGCACCGGGCGTGCTCCGGCTGGCGGCTTGCACCCAGATCTGCGGGATGATCGTGCGAACGTTGAGTGCAGATGCCGACTCAAGCACAAGGTCGAGCAATCGGCCAGCGTCTTTCGGCTGCATACTCCCGAAGCCGATGTAGACCGGGGGTTCTCCGGATGCCAGAAAATCCTCCACCTGCCGCGGCAGAGAGTCCGGCTGGAAAGAAGGCATCGCGCTCACCCGCCTGGTGCCTTCAATGTCGTCCGGCAGCGGTGCCAGGGCTTCGTCGGCTGCCAGAAATCGCTCGCCGGACAGACCAATCATGCGACCATAAAGGCCAGTCACGCGGGACAGGCTCTGACCACTTCGCCAAGGGTTCACGACCTCATCGAGCATCCGGTCCGTACTCCAATCATTGATCCACCATGCTGCCGAGTTGACGGGCTTGGGACGGCGAACAGCCGCATCGGCTGTGGGAGGATGGCTCCTTGATGGGTACCACCTCGGACAGACACACACTGCGCGATAGGGAATCCCCAGCGCCTCGGCGACGTGTGGCGCGGCGTAGGCAATCCCGGTGGCCACGAGCATGTGCGAGCCCTCGGCGATGGCCGGCAGTTCCGTCAGCGCCTCCTGCGTGATGACTTTTGTCGCGCGCACCAGCAGCCCAAGCGCACTCAGGGGCGATCCTGTCATCGTGGACACCTCCTTGACCAGCGGTGTGCACGTGGGCGCGATCGGGTGGAAGTTCAGTCCGGCATCGACAACTGCGGTGGCGAATTCGGGGGGTGCGGCGAAGGCCACTTCCGCACCGCGCTGCCGCAGCACGCGACCCAGAGTCATGAACGGGGCGACGTCTCCCCACGTCCCTATGGCACAAAGCGTAAACCTCATGACGACCTCCTTGCAGTTGCCGCCGATGATTGATCAAGCCAGCCAATACTGCAAACGACCATTCGTCATGGCCCGCATTCCGACACCGCACGCAAGAGCGACGGACGCTTGAGCTCCTGCCGCTCAAACTTCTGAACCGACTTTGGCCGATTTGCCGTGCACCTGCTCCAACAGCCAGCGCTCAAATACCTGCACCGCCGGCTTGGTATGTGCGCCCGGCGCGATTTCGAGAAAGTATCCCCTCGGTGAGGCGATGGTTCCCTTGAACGGAGCAACCAGTTTGCGACTTTTCAGGAGGCCGTCAATCAGGGGCTGCCGCCCCAGGGCCACTCCTTGGCCGGTGAGCGCGGCGACAATCGCCTCATCGTAATTGCTGAAGCTGAGCGTGGCCGCTGGCCGAAGCTGGGCAAGCCCCACTGCCTGTAGCCAGGGATCCCATTCAAGAGGCATGCTTGAACTCGAAGGGATGACCACCTGAAGCAAAGTGTGCTGCCGAAGGTCGGACGGCGTCTTCAGTGGGCGAGCCCTGTCGCGAAGGAGTTGCGGGCTGCACACCGGCTGCATCGACTCTCGGCCGAGCGGGGTTCCACTGCGCGAGCCGACGCGACGGTAGCGAATGGCCAAGTCAAAACCATCGGCCTGAAGATCATGCCATCGCACAGAGGCATCGATACGCACATCGATGCCCGGATGCTCAAGCGTGAACAGGGGTAGGCGGGGGATCAGCCACAGCGAGGCAAGCCCCGGGGTCGTCGTTAAAGCCAGCACCTGGCGTCCTGCGGGCTCACGAATCTGGGCCACCGCAGAACGAAGCTGAGCCAGCATTCCGCTACAGATTTCATACAGCCGACGACCGTCCGCGGTCAAGGCAAGCGCGCGATGCCGTCGCGCAAAGAGCGCGACGCCAAGCTCTTCTTCGAGCGTCTTGATCTGCCGACTGATTGCAGACTGCGTGACGAAACGCTCCTCACCTGCCCTGGTGAAGGAGAGATGTTTTGCCGCCGACTCGAATGTGGCAAGCAAGTCCAGCGGCGGTAAGCGCGAGCGGTCTTTCTGCATGACAATCGACGATGACTGAGGCGCGAGCCCTTGTTGACGTGTCCATGTGGTTCGGCGATTGTGCCAGCGATGCGCGGCACTTCGCAACGGTTGCGGCAGGTCATCGACGCATCGGCCCAATGCAGCCACCGTCGAAGGGGCGCGGTGCCTGCATGCAATATCGGAATGCGTGGTGTTCCAAAAGATCGTTTGTGCCGATTTGCTGCTGAGGCGATGATGTCCGTTTTACGAGCAATCCAATGAAGCTGCACTACACAAAAATGGACCGCATTGCCTATCTCGCTCTGAATCGCCCAGACGCGCTGAACGCGCTCGACGCTGAGTTGAACGACGAACTGTGGCAGGCGTGGCGAGACTTTTCGGAAGATCCTGCGGTCGATGTCGCCATCCTCAGCGGGGAAGGCAAGGCGTTTTGCGCCGGCGCGGACCTGAAGACCTGGATTCCGAAATGGGAACATGCCACCATGCTCGATGCGCGGCGCAATGCGGCTAGCGGGATTGGTGGCGGCATTACCCGCGGTCAGCACCGCATTAGCAAGCCGATCATTGCTGCGATCCATGGTCACGCCATCGGTGCCGGTTTTGAACTTGCGCTGGCTTGCGATATCCGCATCGCCGCTGAGAATGCCAAGTTCGGCGTGTTCGAGGTGCGCCATGGCCTGCATCAGGGTGATGGCGGTCTGGTCCGTCTGGTCGCCATTGCGGGTACTGCCGTTGCGCTGGATCTCACTCTGACTGGGCGCCCAGTCGATGCCGAAGAGGCGCTGCGCTTGGGGCTGGTGAGCCGAGTGGTTCCGGCAGACCAACTGCTGGCCAGTGCCCAAGACTGTGCGCAAATGATTCTGGGCAACAGCCAGCAAGCGATCCGCTCCGCCAAGGAGACGGTGCTGGATCTCATTGGGCGCCCGCTCGACGATGCCCTGCGGCTGGAGACGATCAATGGCTATTCCAGTGTTGGAGATTTTGGGGAAGTGCGGCAGCGGCTGGCCATGTTCTTTGACAAAGAACCCATCGTTGAGCAAGGACCATCATGACGCGAGAGTTCGTGGAGCGACACAGGAAGACGCCTTCTGCGTTAGCCTTTATGCCGCGCGCCTTCCTGCCATCGCCCGGACTGCCCCCAGGTGCTGCCTTGCCCCGGATCACGCAAAGATGGGACGGGCTGCACATCGACGCCGGGCACCTCAAAGCATTTTGTCGAGCCACTGGTCTGCCCGAGCACGGCTACGCGCCCATCATCTACCCGCACGTCATCGGTTTTCGGCTGCAGATGGCGTTGCTGACCCACCGCGCCTTTCCACTGCCGGTCTGGATCGCGCTGCAGATTCGCAATCGCCTGGTACAACACCGCCATCTCCGGGTTGGTGAGCGATTTGATCTGGAAACACATATCGGTACGAACCGGATCGTCGATAAGGGAACTGAAATCGATCTGGTCAGTCGCCTCATGCACGAAACGAACTGCTGTTGGGAAAGCGAAGTCACGTATTTCTTCCGTGGCCGCTTTGGGAGCCCGGCTGACGTCAGCTCGGCAGCGGCGCCTGATCTGGCGCACGCCCCGGTCGTTGATCGCTTCACGATTCCGTCCGATGGTGGTTGGAATTTCGGCGTGCTCACGGGCGACTACAACGGTATCCACTGGTCGAACTGGTATGCGCGGCGGTTCGGGTTTCGTGCCGCTTTTCCGCACCCGCAGCGCGTCGCCGGGATATGCCTGGGGCGGCTTGAAGGGCCGCAATCAGAGGCGCAAACATTACAGATTTGGATCAAAGGGCCGTTGTTCTATGGCTCAGCAGTGGCTCTCAGTGCCGCGACTGAGCCCGGGGGAACCCGGTTCGGCGTGTGCCTTGAGTCGGATCATCGGTTTGCGCTGTCGGGGCAGTGGCGCGCCGGCGATGCCGTGCAATAGCAGTCAGGCGACTTGCAATCACCCAAAGGAGATATACGTGGCGAATTCCAGGCACATTGCCAAGATACTTGGCCCAACACTTGTCGCGCTGTGCGCGTCGGAGCTAATGAATCCGCAGATCTGGATCGGCGTTGCAGTGACGCAGGTCTATCTCGCAGGCACCTTGTGGCTGGTTGCCGGCCTTTCGATCGTCTGCACGCACAATCGCTGGGTAGCAGCTTGGCCCGTGCTGGTCACGCTGATCGGGTGGTTTGCCGTCCTGGGCGGTGTGTTCCGCATGTTGGCCCCGGAGATGGCGCAACGCAGCGTCCCAAGCCCTTTGGCGCTGCTGACAATGCAGCTGGTTCTACTTGCGCTGGGTACCTACCTTACCTACAAGGCTTTCGCGGGTGGCGAGGCATGAAACTCTACCCACTGTTCTTGCTGATGGCATTTGTCACCGTTCTCATTCCCGGACCTGGCGTGGTCATGACCCTTACCAACTCACTGCGCTATGGCCTTCAAGGAGCGTTCGGTGGCATCCTCGGAATTGCTTTTGGTGCTTTTGTCGTTGCAGCGATGTCATCGACAAGTCTGGGCGTTGACTGGAGCGAGGAACGCAAGGAGGAACTCGCCGCACAGGCCATCGAGCGCCTGAAGGGCATCCACGAGATCGACATCGCTGTACAGCGCATACTCAGCCCGAAAGAGTTTCAGAACAGCACGCACCTCTACGCCGGTGCCTTGTACGGACTTTCTCCACTTGCCAGCCCCTCGACCTTGTTCAAATATCGCAGCCCGATCCGGGGCTTGTATCAGGCGGGACAAACCACTTGGCCGGGATTCGGCGTTGCCAGCGCAGGGATGTCAGGCGTCCTGGCGGCACAGGCGCTGTTGCGCGACACATTCGGCCATGGCTCGCTGGGTAAGCGGCATAAGCCTTATCGGGCTCAACCTGACGTAGCGCAAGCAGACCTACCGAGCCAAAATACATGACAACAATTGCATCATTCCTGCTCGCTGCCAGCGCCGTGATTATTCTCGTGCTCGGCCTGATGCATCTCCTGTACACCCTGCGTGGTCGAAACCTGCACCCCAGGGACCCAGAGCTCGAGGCGAGGCTTAGAGTGGTTTCCCCGGTGATCACGCGCCAGACCTCGATGTGGAAAGCGTGGATAGGCTTCAACGCGAGTCACTCCTTCGGTGCCATTCTTTTCGGATCCATGTATGGTTACCTGGCGGTGCTTCACAGCGCGTTCCTGTTTCAATCGGTTTTTCTTCAACTGCTGGGGCTGCTGTTTCTCGCGGGCTACGTCGTGTTGGGCAAGCTCTGTTGGTTCAGCATTCCATTTCACGGCGCAATGCTGGCCAGCGCGCTGTATATCGTGGCACTCGCAGTCCGCTAGGCCCAGGCGTGGACGTCATGATGGGCATGCCTGAGCCTGACATGGGCTCCACCATCGCGATCAAGGTGGCAGCGACGAGCGGCAAGTTTGGCAAGTGAGTACTCAGGCGCTGCCGCGCAACGGACTGTGCTGGCCCAGATCGGCCAGGTAATCACCAACAGCCTGCGTTTCGCCCTGCAGGTAGTTGTCGATGGCGCTGGCAAAGGCCGGTTCGGCGATCCAGTGCGCGCTGCTGGCCTGCACCGGCAACAACGCTCGTGCCATCTTGTGCTCGCCTTGGGCGCCGCCTTCAAAGCGGCTGTAGCCGTGCGCTATGCACCACTGCAGCGGCTGGTAGTAGCAGGCCTCGAAGTGTAAGCAATCAACCCGCTCGATTGCGCCCCAGTAGCGTCCATAGGCAGCAGCGCCCGTCGCTTGGGCGTCGACAGCTATCAAACTCGTAGCAATTGGGCGACTGTTTCGCTCCGCCACGAACAACAGCCAGTGCTCGGGCATGGTCTTTGCCATGCGCGCAAAGAAGTCGCGGTTCAGGTACGGCGCGTTGCCGTGTTCGAGGTAGGTGCGCTCATAGCAGCGGTAGAAAAAATCCCAGTCCGATTCGGTAATGTCCGCTCCCAATGCCCAGCGGAATCGCACCCCTGCTTGTTCGACCTTGCGCCGCTCCTGGCGGATTTTCTTGCGCTTGTCATGCGACAGGGCGGCCAGGAAAGCTTCAAAGTCCGCGTAGCGTCTTTCTGGATTGGTCCAATGGAATTGCACCGTGTGGCGCAGCAAAAGCCCTGCATCCGTACACGCCTGCAAGTCTTGTGCACCGGCAAACAGCAGGTGCAGCGATGAGATCTCATGCGCCTGGCACCATTGCAGCACGGCCGCGAGCAGGGCAGCGCGATCGGCGGAGCTGTGCGCGAGCAGGCGCGCGCCGGGTACTGGTGTAAACGGCACGGCGGCCAGCGCCTTGGGATAGTAGGCCAAGCCGTGCCGGGCATAGGCCTGCGCCCAGCCCTGATCAAACACGTATTCGCCACGGGAATGCGACTTCAGGTACAGCGCGCACCCCGCAACCAGCCCCCCGCCATGCTCAAGTGTGAAGAAACGCGGCGTCCAGCCTGTCGCCGGCGTGGCGCAGCCGCTGGCGTGCAGGGCGTGAAGGTAGGCATGGCGCATGAACGGTGTGGCATGGTCCTGGCAGGCCAGCAGGGCGTCCCAAGCGGCCGCATCGAGTTCGTCGGGCGTCTGCGCCAGACGAATGACATAATCATCTGCATCTGATTTTGCGGCCGATTTCATTTCTTTCATACTGCGGTTCATGACACTCAAACTCTGCGTTGCCCAACTCAACTTTGTGGTTGGCGACCTTGATGGCAACGCACGCAGGATTATTGACGCCGCGCTGCGAGCCTACGCCGATGGCGCGCGTCTGTTGCTTACACCCGAGCTGTCCATCTGTGGCTATGCGGCCGAGGACCTGTTTCTGCGCCCGGCGTTCATCGATGCCTGCGATGATGCCGTGGAAGCAGTGGCCCGCGAACTCGCCGGGTTAAAGGACATGACGGTCGTCGTCGGCCACCCCAGTGGCGGCGACAGCCGCACGCGCTCGGTGGCGGTGCCGAGGCGTAGCAATGCGGCCAGCGTGCTGCGCGAAGGGCGCGTGGTGGCGACTTATGCGAAGCGTGAACTGCCCAATTACCAAGTGTTTGACGAACGGCGCTATTTCACGCCAGGCCAGCAGGTTTGCGTGTTTGATGCCGGAGACGCCGCGGACGGAGTGCGGGTGGGCCTGCTGATTTGCGAGGACGCGTGGTTTGATACCCCTGCGCGCGAGACGCGGGCGGCCGGTGCCGAACTGCTGGTCGTCATCAACGCCTCGCCGTTTCACATTGGCAAGGGTGGTGAGCGCGAGCACAGGATGCGCGAGCGGGTGCAGGACTGCGGTTTGCCGCTGGTTTACGCGCACTTGGTCGGTGGGCAGGACGAAGTGGTCTTCGAGGGACGATCATTTGCGCTTGACGCCGCCGGCAGGGTCGTTGGGCGCGCCCAAGGTTTTGAGGAAAGCGCGTTCACAGTGACCGCCCAACGGGCGCAGTATGCTATTGATTTGGTAGCAGACGTGGCGCCTGAACAGTCTGTTGAGGCTGATCTGTGGGACGCTCTGGTGCTCGGGGTGCGCGACTATGTCGAAAAAAACCGCTTTCCCGGCGCGCTGCTGGGCCTGTCGGGTGGAATCGATTCGGCGCTTGTCTTGGCCGTTGCCGTCGATGCGCTGGGCAGGGAGCGGGTCCGGACCGTGATGATGCCCTCGCCCTACACGGCGGATATCAGTTGGCAGGACGCTCGCGCCATGGCGCAGCGCCTGGGCGTGCGCTACGACGAAATTTCCATCGTGCCTGAGTTCGAAGCTTTCAAGGCCTCGCTGGCAACCGAGTTTGCCGGCAAGCCGGAGGACACGACCGAGGAAAACATACAAGCCCGAATCCGTGGCACGCTGCTGATGGCACTGAGCAACAAGTTTGGCAGCATTGTGTTGACGACCGGCAACAAGTCGGAAATGGCCACCGGCTATTGCACCTTGTATGGCGACATGGCCGGAGGCTTTGCAGTCATCAAGGATCTGGCCAAGACGACCGTTTTCCGGCTCGCGCGCTGGCGCAATGCCAACGATCCGTACGGCAGCGGTGCATCACCGATTC
>JAKANU010000099.1 GCA_021812315.1 Pseudomonadota bacterium | reverse complement strand
GGGCGCTGACGTACTGGCGTTTCATACCGCATCGACGGCGGTCATGGCTGCGGCCCAGGAGCGCGGCAAGTTGGCTGTGGCCTATCACTCGGACATGCGCAGCGTGGCCCCGCAGGCGCAGATCCTGGCCGTGACGCATCAGTGGGGTGCTTACTACACGGCGCGTGCGCAAGCTGTGCTTGACGGTAACTGGAAGAGTGGCGACGTCTGGGGTGGTGTGCGTGAGGGCATGATCCGGGTCGAGGGCTTTGGCCCCAGGGTGCCCAAGGCAGTGCAGGACGAAGTGCTGGCGCGACAGAAAGACATCGCCCGTGGCAAACTGCATCCATTTCACGCCGTGCGCGCACTGCTCGACAACACCGGCAAAGAGGTGATAGCCCAGGGCCAGACGCTGACCGACGGGCAAATCCTGCAGATGAACTGGCTGGTGCAAGGGGTGCAAGGTGCGCTACCTTAATTTCGAGCCAATTTCGATTCATGAGCCCGTCTGGCGGGCACATGGCGCTACGAAAGTTATAGCATTACAATCAGACCATGGCGAGAATCGGAGCAACAGCGCATGAGCATCAAGAGTGATCGATGGATACGCCGCATGGCCGAGCAGCACGGCATGATCGAGCCGTTCGAGCCTGGCCAGATCCGCGAGCGGGAGGGGCGAAAGATCATCAGTTACGGCACCAGTAGCTACGGCTACGACATCCGCTGCGCACCCGAGTTCAAGGTGTTTACCAACATCCACAGCACGGTGGTCGACCCGAAGAACTTTGATGAAAAGAGCTTTGTCGACTTTGCCGAGAACGTGTGCATCATTCCGCCCAACAGTTTTGCTCTGGCGCGAACCATGGAGTACTTCCGCATTCCGCGCAACGTGTTGACCATCTGCCTGGGCAAGAGCACCTACGCTCGCTGCGGCATCATCGTCAACGTAACGCCCTTTGAGCCCGAGTGGGAAGGCTATGTCACCCTGGAGTTTTCCAACACGACGCCACTGCCGGCGAAGATTTATGCCGGTGAGGGTTGTGCCCAGGTGTTGTTTTTCGAGAGCGACGAGGTTTGCGAAACCTCATACAAGGACCGGGGCGGCAAGTACCAGGGGCAGGTCGGTGTGACACTGCCCAAAGCCTGACCAAGCCCGAATGCTTTCCCCGAGCCAACGCGCGTCGCGCCGAATCTCCCCCGAGGCGCTACTTGATATCTGGGATAATCAGGGTTTGCCCCTAGTCGATGGGCGGCATCAGCTATCGTATCGATAGCATTTGAACTGGGACTGCATGACCGACCTGATTTCCGAACTGACGCTAGAGCGCAGCCGTGCCGAGCCGGCGCTGGCCTTTTCACAATTGCAACTCGCCGAGCCGCTGGCGCGGGCGGTGGCGGAGATGGGTTATGAGTCGATGACGCCGATCCAGGCGCAGGCGATACCCGTGGTGCTTCAGGGCCGTGACGTGATGGGCGCGGCGCAGACCGGGACCGGCAAGACGGCCGCGTTTTCATTGCCGTTGCTGCAAAGAATGCTCAGGCACCAAAGCAGTTCGACCTCGCCGGCGCGCCATCCGGTGCGCGCGCTCGTCCTGCTGCCTACGCGCGAACTGGCCGACCAGGTGGCCCAGGCGATCAAGGAGTACACCAAGTACACCGAGCTGCGCAGCGCCGTCGTGTTCGGCGGCATGGACATGAAGCCCCAGACACTGGAACTCAAGCGTGGCGTCGAGGTTCTGGTGGCAACCCCGGGACGCCTGTTGGACCACATCGAGGCCAAGAACGCAGTGCTGAACCAGGTGGAATATGTGGTTCTCGATGAGGCCGACCGCATGCTCGACATTGGATTCCTGCCTGATCTGCAGCGCATCTTGAGCTTCCTGCCCAAGCAGCGCACGACGCTGCTGTTCTCGGCCACGTTTTCTTCCGAAATCAAACGCCTTGCCGGCAGTTACCTGCAGGATCCGGTGACCATCGAGGTGGCGGGGTCGAACGCCACGGCGACAACGGTGGAGCAACATTTCTACAGCGTCGGTGACGAGGACAAGCGCCACGCGCTGCATCAACTCCTGAATCAGCGTGGCATCAAGCAGGCCTTTGTGTTCGTCAACAGCAAGCTCGGGTGTGCAAGATTGGCGCGTTCGCTCGAACGTGAGGGCTTGAAGACGACTGCGCTGCACGGCGACAAGAGTCAGGACGAAAGACTCAAGGCTCTGGAGTCGTTCAAGAGCGGTGAAGTTGACCTGCTGGTGTGTACGGACGTTGCCGCGCGCGGACTCGATATCAAGGATGTGCCAGCTGTCTTCAACTTCGACATTCCGTTCAATGCCGAGGATTACGTGCACCGCACCGGGCGCACCGGACGCGCCGGCGCGCTGGGCCTGGCGCTGAGCTTTGTTTCCCGAAGCGATGCCCGTCTGGTCGCTGATATCGAGAAGTTGCTCAAGACCAAGATTGAGCTGGAGGCCATTGAGTTTGCTGAAGACGTCCCTGACATTCGTCGGCAGGGACGCATCAATGACGGTCGGCGCATGTACCAGGCCAGCGAGCAGGAAGGCTCGCGCCGTGAAGCAAGGCGTCCGGGGTCAGTGCGCGATGTAGCCCGTGAAGGCCAGTTTGCCCGTCCCGAGCGTCCTGCAGGTCGCCACCACGCGCCGGTTTCGGCGCAGGCGCGGGACCCGTTTTTTGACAAACCCTACGAGGCGACGCTGACCGACCAGGCCAAGCCGTCATGGGAGGCAAGTGTGACGCGGCCGACGGCTCGCAGCATTTCTGCGAATATCAAGCCCAAGCGGGTGGTTGCGGCGTTGTTCAAGTCGGGATAGTGTTCTACCCACCGGCGCGCACCTGTGGCGTCGCCGAACCCAGGGGATCCTGTGCCTGCTGGCACTTGACCTGAATCAGTTCGAACGCCAAGGTACCTGGGCTTGTGTACGCACCCGCCCGCTGTGCCGGAGCCAGACGCACTGCGCTCAGGCAACCGCCCCATACGCAACCGGTGTCGAGCGATAGCACACCGGGGCGCTGAAACCAGCCGAGCATCGACCAATGTCCAAATGCCACCGTGATATCTGTGGTGCTTCGTCCGGGTACGTCAAACCAGGGCATGTAGCCTGCGGGCGGCGTGGCACTTGCCCCTTCTTTGGTGGTGTATTCCATGGTGCCCTGGGCGCTGCAAAAGCGCAGGCGCGTCAGCGCATTGACGATGACGCGAAGACGCGCAGTACCGCTCAGCTTTTCGGACCAGGTTGCGGGCTCATTGCCGTACATTTGATGCAGAAAATCGCCCGATGCGGGACCACGCAACACCGCCTGTACCTCGGCGGCCAGCGCCATGGTCTGCTCGGCGCTCCAGGACGGAAGAACGCCGGCGTGAACCATCAGCAAGGGGTGGCCGGCGATCTCTTCAAGGATCGCCATGCGCTGCCAGCTCAGCCAGTCGAGCATCGCCGTGCGGTCGTGTGCGCCAAGTATGCCCTCGAGCGTATCGTGCGGATGGGGATGGCGTGCGCCGGCAGCGACGCCGAGCAAATGCAGGTCATGATTGCCCAGGACACACTGCGCCGATGCGCCGTAGCCCATCAGGCGGCGCAGCACGCGTGCCGAGTCGGGGCCACGGTTGACCAGATCGCCCAGAAGGTAGACGGTGTCACGACTGGCCGAGAACCCGATGGTCTCGAGCAAACGCTCCAATGCGTCCGCGCAGCCCTGCACATCGCCAATAAGGTAGAGTGCCATGGTGTTCATTCTCGCCGCTGATTCATGGATTTGCTGATCATTGTCTTGCTGACCCTGCTTAACGGCGTGTTCGCGATGTCGGAGTTGGCGTTGGCGGCGAGTCGCAAGGCGCGGCTCAATGCCATGGTCGAGACGGGCGATCAGGGCGCGAAGGCGGCGCTGGACCTGCTGGGCAATCCGAATCAGTTTCTCTCGACGGTGCAGGTGGGGATCACGTCCATCGGCGTGCTCAATGGGATCGTCGGCGAGGCCGCGTTTCGCCCGGGCGTAGCGAGCTGGCTGCAGGGGCTGGGCGTCAGCGAGAACGTGGCGACCATATCGGCCACTGCGGTGGTCGTGACCATGATTACGTTTTCCACCATCATTTTCGGGGAGCTGGTGCCCAAGCGCATTGGCCAGTTGTACCCTGAACAGGTGGCGCGTTGGGTGTCGCGACCGATGATATGGCTGGCCGCCATCGCCAAGCCTTTTGTCAAGTTGCTCTCTGGCACCACGGCGGCCGTGCTCAAGTTGCTGCGCATCGATACCGACGCAGCCCGCCCGGTGACTGAGGAAGAAATCAGCGCCAGCCTCGAGGAGGGCGTTGACGCGGGTGTTATCGAGCAGCATGAACATCAAATGGTCCGGAACGTGTTCCAGCTTGACGATCGGCCGCTGACCTCACTGATGGTGCCGCGCGCCGACGTGCAGTGGCTCGACGCCGCCCACACCGTGGCACAGTGTCTGGCTGTGGCTCGCTGTGCCGACCCATCAGCGGTGCATTCCTGGTATCCGGTGTGCCGCGGGTCACTCGATGATGTGGTTGGCGTGATCAGTGTTGCGCGCTTGCTGCAACTCGGCCCCGAGGCGCAAGGCAGCATCGAGGCTCATGCCGTGGCCGCCACCTTTGTTCCTGAAACCCTCAGTGGCATGGAACTGCTCGAACAGTTTCGTTCCAAGGCCGGGCGCCTGGTCATGGTGGTTGATGAGTACGGTGTGCTACAGGGTCTGGTGACGCCGAGGGACCTGCTCGAGGCCATCACCGGGGAGCTTCAGCCGGACACCCCCAGGGACGCCTGGGCAACGCCGCGCGACGATGGTAGCTGGCTGCTCGATGGTGTGATGCCGGTGGGCGAACTCAAGGTACGACTGGGCGTGGATTATTTGCCTGCGGAGGACCGTGGTCGCTACAACACCGTGGCGGGTTTGCTGATGTCTGTCAGCGGTCGCCTGCCGGGCCTTGGTGAGCGTATCGAATGCGCTGGCTGGCTATTTGAGGTGGTTGACCTTGACGGCAAGCGCATTGACAAGGTCCTGGCGACCCGGTCTGCCGGTCCTTGACGCCGATCAATGGCGGCGATGTCGCCGTCTATTATTTCCCACATAGTGGTGCTACTATCCATGTACCAACATGCGAGGAGCCTGAAAATCTTCTCGTTTGCCCATTTTGGGGTGAGTTTGAAATCGCTCGCCTGTCTGTGGCCGGAATGTGTTCGACCAAGCTGTGAGTTCATCCAGGGTGGGCCGTGAGATCAACCGCTAACTCATGGACACAGCACTATGGAAGTCAAGGCAGCACAGTATCCAGGCATCCCCACCGTGATCCATGGCAACGGAGCGGTTGCCTACGTCATGAGCCATGTCTGCGGCGGTGTGATCGGGTATCCGATCACACCGTCGACGGAGATCGCCGAAATCTACGAGGCATTTCGCGCCGAAGGCGGCGTGAATGTCTGGGGCAAACACCCGTTCTTCTTTGAACCCGAAGGGGAACATTCGGCACAGAGCGGAGCGTTGGGCGCGGCACTCACCGGTGGGCAATTTGTTTCCAATGCCTCGTCGAGTCAGGGCATTCTGTACGCGCTTGAATCGCATTACGTCACGGTCGGCAAGAAGGTTGGCGGCTTCGTGCTGCAGGTTGCGGCGCGGGTGGTTTCCAGGCACTCACTCAACGTGATGGCCGGCCATGACGATGTCTACTCCCTGCTGCCTTCGGGTTACACGATTCTGTTCGGCTCCAATCCGCAGGAAGCCGCGGATCTGGCCGCCATCTCTTACAGGGTGGCTTCGTTGTCGCTCATTCCCGTGGCCAATGCCATGGACGGCTTTGCCACCAGTCACATGCTCAGCGAGGCGCGGATGCCCGAGCCCGAGTTACTCGCCCACTACCTCGGCGACCCGGCAGGGCGCATCAAGGCGCCGACACTGGCGCAGGAGATGCTCTACGGCGCCAAGGGCAGGGTGGTTCAGCTGCAGCAGTATCTGGCGCGGCGCGAAGCCGATCTGACAGCGCAACAACAATCGGGGTTGCAAGCGTATCTGCGTGACAACGCCGTGCAGATTGAGTCCGACAATACGGGCACACGGGTCGCCGAAACACTGCGCTGGCTGCCCGTAGAACTGCATGGCCAGTGGCGCCGTCAGTGGCTGAATGCGTTTGAAAAGGGCACACGACAACTGGTGCCGGCACTGGTTGATGTGCATAACCCGGGGCTCACCGGGCCGGTGCAGAATCAGCCCGATTTTCAAGCCGGTGCGGCCGATCATCGTACCCATTTTGCCAGCGCCGTACCCGGCATGGTTCGCCAGGCGATGCAGGAGTACGCCGCACTCACGGGGCGTTGCTACAGCCCGGTGCAGACGCACATGTGCGAGGATGCTGAGTACGTAATGGTGGGTCTGGGGTCGGTCAACGATGATGTCGAAGCGGTGGTGAACTACCTGCGCGGCCAGGGACGAAAAGTCGGCCTGGTGGCCATCAAGCTGCTCCAGCCCTTCCCCGAAGCGGAGCTTGTGGCGGCCCTCAAGGGCAAGACGGCGGTCACGGTGCTGGAGAGATCGGATCAGACCGCGTTGACCAGCCTGGTCACCCAGGCGCTGTTCAAGGCGCGCGAAAACGCAGTGCGATTGCGTCACCCGGATATCCAGGCGATGTCGGTCAGTCCGGCACTAACCACCGCCATCTTTGGACTCGGTGGGCACGATCTGCAGCCGCGTCATCTGATCGCTGCTTTCAAGCAAATGGAAGACGGCAAGGAGGCGCCCCTGATCTATCTGGGCTCGCAGTTTTTCGCGGACGCCACTGAACCACGCGTTGCAGCTCACCTGGAGCGCCTCAAGGCAGCCTATCCGCAGACCGAGTTCATGGCGCTCAAGACCGAGGCCAATCCAAGGCTGCTTCCCGAGGCAGGTTTCCGGGTACGTTTCCACTCAATCGGCGGATACGGCACCATTGCTTCGGGCAAGCTCTTGACCGATATCCTCGCCGGCGCACTCAACATGCACTCCAAGTCCGCGCCGAAATATGGCTCGGAAAAGAGTGGTGCCCCCACCAACTACTACATCACTCTGAGTCCCGAGCCGGTGAAAGTCACGAACGCCGAACTCGAGGACGTGGAGGTTGTGATCGCCCCGGATCACAAAGTCTTTAGCCATACCGATCCGCTGCTCGGCTTGGTGGCCGGTGGTACCTTCATTCTGCAATCGAGTGCCGGGGCCGAAGAGGTTTGGGCCGGGCTGCCGGCACAAGCCCGGGCCACCATTCGCAGCAGGAGGATTCGCTTTTTCATCATCGACGCCTTTGCCGTGGCCAAGCGCAATGCCCCCACGCCCGAACTGGCGACGCGCATGATGGGGATCGCGTTCATCGGTGCCGTCGTCGGGCACGTGCAGCAGGTCTCGGGCGGGGCTGCCGCGGAGGTGATTCTCGACAAAGTGCGCCAGCAGATTTCCAAGAAGTTCGGCAGCAAGGGCGGCGCCGTCACGGATGGCAACATGGCCGTGATCCGCGAGGGTATCGAAGCCACCCAAAAGGTGGATTACGAGTCCGGTGTCTTTGCCGCGATTGACGCCAAACCCGCACCGATACAGATTCACAGCGCGGCGCTGTCGGCGGCACAGTGCCAAAGCGCGGGTCCCTCGGGTTGCGCAGGCATGTTCGATCGGCAGTATTACGAGGACATGGTGCTTCGACCGTTTCGCGAAGGATCGATTGGCGAGGCGCCGGTGTTGCCGGGCACTGGATTGTTCATGCCCGCTGGCAGTGCTGGCGCGAAGGACAAGGGCTTGTTCCGGCGCACGGTGCCTGAATTCAAATTCGACCTGTGCACCGGCTGCATGGAGTGTGCGCTGGTCTGTCCGGACGCGGCGATTCCGAATGTTGTTCACGATATTCACGAACTTCTGCTGGCCGCCATCAAACAGCTTGAGCTCACGGCCGCACAGGCGGAAGCGATGCGCGGGCATGTTTACGCCTTGGCGGAAAGTGTGCGCGAGAGTTATCGCCAGAGCAGGGCGGCGCGGCCCTTGCATGAAGTGTTCGCCGAAGCGGCAGCGCACCTGGAAACCGACAACGTTAGCTTGTTGCGCAACTTCAACAGGCTGATTGATGTGCTGGCACTTTACCCGGTGGCGCGCACACGGCCATTTTTTGATGCGATGGAAAAGGCCAAGCCCGGCAGCGGCGGCCTCTTTGCCGCCAACATCGACCCTTGGAAGTGCAGCGGCTGCCTGGAGTGTGTCGAGGTCTGCGGGCCGGGGGCTCTGCTCGTGCGCGAACAGGACAGCGCTCTGCTGCAAACGCTGCAAGAGCGCTTCGATTTCATGGGCAGGCTGCCCAATACACCGGCGCGCTTTGTTGACGACGCGATCAGCCCTGGGGGTGAAATCAAGCGTCTGTTGCTCGATCGCGCCAACTACTATTCCACCACGGGCGGGCATGGCGCCTGCCGCGGTTGCGGCGAAGTGACTGCGATTCGCCTGGTCATGGCGACCAATCAGGCGATTACCGATAAGCGCCGGCGCGATCATGTTCGCGAACTCGAACACTTGCTCGCCGACCTGCGTGGCAAGCAGGAGGCACTGCGCGCGTCTGACCCGCAGCGCGGGCAGCGACTGGGCACGCTTATCGATACGCTGGAGCGTCGTCTCTATTATTTCGAGAGTGGTCCCACCGGCCAGGGACCCGCCGGCGCCGTGGTTGCCAATTCGACCGGCTGCAGCAGCGTCTACGCGTCAACTTTTCCCTACAACTGCTACAACGATCCATGGGTCAACAGCCTGTTTCAGGATGCACAGCCGCTGGCCAAGGGCATTTTCGAAGGCATCGCCGCGCAGACGGTCGCAGATGTGCGCGCGCAGCGTTTGGCGCGCCTGGAACTGGCTGACGCTTACGACGCGACGATCCATGATCCGCAATTGCGCATGTTATCGTGGGAGCAGTTCAGCGTTGCCGAGCTCGCCTTGCTGCCCACGGTCATCACCGTCGGCGGCGACGGTGCAACCTATGACATTGGATTTGGTGCGCTGTCGCGCATCCTGGTGAGCGGCACGCCAATCAAGGTTCTGGTGCTCAATACCGGCTCGTACTCCAACACTGGCGGGCAGGCTTCGACCTCAAGCTTCATCGGGCAGGACTCGGACCTGGCGCGCTTTGGCAGCGCTGCCAGCGGCAAGCACGAGTCGCGCAAGGAACTGGGACTGATTGCGGCATTCCATTCGAATGTCTTTGTCTGCGCCACCAGCACGTCGCTGCAGGGGCACTTCCTGAAGAACACCATGGAGTGCCTGAGCTATACCGACGGCCCGGCGTTGCTCGACGTTTACACCCCGTGTCAGGGA
>JAKANU010000098.1 GCA_021812315.1 Pseudomonadota bacterium | reverse complement strand
AAAGCCTGGCCGAACCCGATCTGATGGCCGAGGCCCGGGCGGTGATGGACTTGATGCAGGCGCGCGGCGCCGCCGTGCCGATACCGGTCGATGTGGTCACGGCAAAGTCCTTTGCCAGCGATGCGGCGGCGACGCTCAAGGACTGCGCCGACGTCGCCGAGGACGACTTGATTCTCGATATTGGTCCGCAGACAGCGTCCGTGCTGGCGCAACAACTCGGTGGTGCGGGCACGATTGTCTGGAACGGCCCGGTCGGCGTTTTTGAGTTTGCCGCGTTCGAGAACGGCACGCGCGCGCTGGCGCAGGCCATCGCCGGGTCGGCAGCGTTTTCGATTGCGGGCGGGGGTGACACACTGGCCGCGATTGCAAAATACGGCATTGAGAAGCGAATCGGCTACATCTCCACCGGTGGCGGCGCTTTTCTCGAAGTGCTCGAGGGCAAGACACTGCCGGCGCTGGAAATATTGTCGCGCCGTGCCGGTGCACTTTGATGTCGGCAGGCCGGGACAATCCGTGTCAGAATGGAATTCGACGAAGGGATGAGAAGACGGATGATTGTCTCGATTTTGCAACTGCCAATTCGCGGGCCAGAGAAGCATGTACACTCGCGCGCCAGTCAAAGTCAGCGCTGCAGGTGCTCGGCAACGACCAGCGAGGGTGTAAGCTGCAAGGCGCTGTGGGTCGATCGGGCGTGAGGCCAGGATCGGGGCACAGTCCAAGGGCGTAGGCATTTTTGCCAGGAGACGTAAAGTGAAAGTTCAAAGCGGGAAAAACCAGGGATCCAAACGCGGCTCCAAGGCGGCGCCGGTCTTGGCCAAGGCCAGTACCAAATCGGGCGCGAAGCTTGCCGTCAAGACCAAGGCAAAACCGGTCGCCAGGTCCGAGCCCAAGCGCAAGCCCGCAGGCAAACCTGCAGCGCCAGCGCGCGCCGCGGTGCCGGCAAAAACCAAGGCTCGCAAGGCACTGACCAAAGTGGCTGTCGGGCCCGCCAAGGCCGTGAAGGTAAACAAGACTGTCAAGGTCGCCAAACCGGCAAGAGCTGTTAAGACAGTCAAGGCGGCTGTACCGGTAAAAAAGCCGGTCAAAGCCGTTCAATCTTCCGGAACAAAGAAAACAAAGGATTCAGTGAATACGACGATTGCAAAGGCACGCAAACCGGTGGTGGTGGCGCCCAAGTCCAAAGTCAAGGCCACGGGGGCGGTCAGGTCGGCCCCGGCCGCGACGGCGCCAACGCCTGCTGGCACGCATTCGATTCCGCAGCGCTCCGGGCGAGCGTCTTCGCGGCTGGCACAGTTGACCGTGCCTTCCATGGCGCAGTCGGTCGCTTCGACCGCAGCGAAGGCAAGTTTCGCACCGGCGCTGTCCTCGCCATTGATCATTCCGCCGCTGGCATCGAGCATTAAGAAGGACTCCAGACTGGCCAACAACTGGAAGTCCAAGCCAGTCGAGCAACTCAGTGACGCTGAAGTCATCGCCATGCCTGAGGCGGAGTACATGAACGAAACGCAGATCGCGTTTTTCCGCCACCGGCTGCATCGCCTGAAGAACGAAATCCTGAGCAATGCCGGCGAGACGACTGAACACCTGCGCGAGGACACCGTGGTGGTGCCGGATCCGGCGGATCGCGCGACGATTGAGGAAGAGCATGCCCTGGAGCTGCGCACTCGCGACCGTGAGCGCAAGTTGCTCAAGAAGATTGAGCAGTCGATCGCCCGGCTTGATTCGGGCGATTACGGCTATTGCGACGAGACTGGCGAACCCATTGGTGTAGGTCGCCTGCTGGCCCGCCCGACCGCGAACCTGTCACTGGAGGCTCAGCAGCGGCGCGAACTCAAGCAAAAGATGTTTGGCGACTAGGGCAGAGTTTTAGCACGTTCCATACTCCGTTAGCAGTTCCATGGTCCCGAAAGATAGCACCCCCGGATTACTGTCGAAGATGGCCAAGTTCGTCCGCAATCCGACCAAGGATTGGACTGAACTGGACAAAGCGGAGCCTGAGCCGGAACCGGAACAGGAAAGTGGCTACAGCAAGCAGTCGCTCAAGGCGATGATCGAGCGTCGGCGCCAAAATGATTTTGTCCGTCGGCGTGAATTTGATCATCTTCGCAAATTGCGTCGCAACGGGCCGGTGGCGAGCCAGGATGCGGCCGGGCGGCCGTCATTTTTTCAGAGCAGCAACCCGTCGACACCGGGCGAGCGTGCCATGACGCTGAAGAAGATTGACGAGATTGAGGCGCAGATGTCCAGGCAATGGTGGCGCGCCAAGCAGACCGACGTGAGCCCGGTCAGCAGCGCCTATCCTGAGTCGGAGAATTCACAGCCGACTGCGGCCGACAGCCTGGCTCCGACGGTCGGCCCGGGCGCGGAGCGTGGTGCCCGCGCGATGGGACATGACGCGGCAGCCCGTGCCGATATTGACCGCGGTGATGAGCCTACCGATTACCAGCCCACCGAGGTGGGCTTGCCGCCATCGTTGGCAGGTCCGGCCGCAGCAGTTGCAGGGATGGCGCGGTCCGGACCCCAGGGGGCAGCGCACAAGCCGGTGGACGCCGGGATCAGCGGGTTTTCGGCTTCCAAGCTGTTTTCGGTTGAACTTGGTGACAACCTTGCAGACCCCGACATGGAGGAAGCGGCGATTCGCTTTGCCAACGGCGATGACGCGGGAGCCGAGGCTGGCTTGCTCGCTGCCCTGCGTGGTGAGCGCGTGTCGCCCGAGGCGGCGAGCGGTTGGGCGGCGGCACTATTCGATCTGTACCGTTCGACTGGTCAGCAGGACAGTTTTGACAGCGTCGCGATCGACTACGCGCAACGCTTTGGTCAATCCGCGCCGGCGTGGTTCTCGACGCCCGATTTGCTGGGGCAGGCGCAGGCTGCGCCCGAGGCGCGTGCCGTCGCCGCGCCGCCGCCGAGCAGCGACAGCGCCTGGAACTGTCCCGCGGAGCTCGATTTTTTGGCCCTGCAAGCATTTCGAACACATCTGTGGGGTGCCACCGAACCGTGGCACTTGAACTGGCGCGCGCTCGAATCGATCACGCCCGATGCGGGCAAGTCCCTTGGCGAACTGTTCGAGCAATGGTGTTCGGAGCCGGTAAAACTGCACTTTGACGGCGCCGATGTGCTGGAGCGGGTGCTGCGCATGCACACGCCCTCCGGAGACAAGCAGGTGGAGTCTTTTTGGTGGCGACTACGCCTCGATGCGCTGCGCATTTTGCGTTTGCAGGACGAATTCGAACTGGCGGCACTCGATTTTTGCGTCACCTACGAAGTCTCGCCGCCGCCATGGCAAGATGGCGTGTGCGAATGCACCTATGAGCGAGTTGACTCCAGCGGGCGGCGGGCGACCAGTGAGGGGTGGTCGGCGGATACGATACTGGATACGCCCGCAGACATGAGCCTCGCGGCGACCCTGCCGATGGGGTTGGAAGCATCGCCGGCCGCTGTCGTCGAGCTGACCGGCGAAGTGCTGGGAGACGCCGCCGAGGCGCTCGACAAGCTGCAGGCCGGACTGAAGGACGCGAACCGCCTGGTGATTTCCTGTGCGCGCCTGATCCGTGTCGACTTCTCAGCCGCCGGCAGCATTCTCAACTGGGTGGCGGTGCGCGAAGCGGAGGGTTGTCATGTTCAGTTTCGCGATGTGCCAAGGCTGGTCGCGACGTTTTTCAACGTGATTGGCATCAACGAGCATGCGCAGGTGCTGCTGCGCAACAGTTAAATCTTGCACCAGCCGATGGCGGGCACCATGAAAGACGGCATGGATCAATTTCACGGCACCACGATTATCAGCGTACGTCGCCAGAGCGCGGCTGGCAGCCAGGTCGCGATGGGCGGCGATGGCCAGGTGAGCCTGGGCAACATCATCGTCAAGGGCACCGCACGCAAGGTGCGCAAGCTCTACCACGGCAAGGTCCTGGCCGGGTTTGCCGGTGCCACGGCGGACGCGTTCACGCTGTTCGAACGCTTTGAGGCAAAACTCGAAAAGCACCAGGGACATCTGGCGCGTGCGGCCATCGAACTGACCAAGGACTGGCGCACCGACCGCGTCTTGCGTCGCCTCGAGGCCATGCTGGCGGTGGCCGATGCCGAGGCCTCGCTGGTGATTACCGGCAATGGTGACGTTCTGGAACCGGAGAACGGCATTGTCACGATAGGTTCAGGCGGTGCCTATGCTCAGGCAGCGGCGATGGCCCTGATCAACCACACGAGTCTTTCGGCTCAGGAGATCGTCGCCAGGTCACTCGAGATCGCGGGTGAATTGTGCATTTACACCAACATGAACCACACCATCGAAACGCTTGCATGACGCCTCAGGAAATTGTATTTGAGCTGGACAAACATATTGTTGGCCAGGCACAGGCGAAACGGGCGGTGGCCATCGCGTTGCGCAATCGCTGGCGGCGCCAGCAGGTTGAGCCGGTATTGCGCGCGGAAATTACGCCGAAGAATATCCTGATGATCGGTCCGACGGGCGTCGGCAAGACCGAAATTGCGCGTCGGCTGGCACGCCTTGCCGAGGCGCCGTTTATCAAGGTCGAGGCAACCAAGTTCACCGAAGTCGGTTACGTTGGCAAGGACGTCGACGCGATCATTCGGGACCTGGCCGATATTGCAGTCAAGCAGATGCGCGTGGCGGAAATGAACAAGGTGCGCGCGCGGGCCGAAGATGCAGCCGAGGATCGCGTGCTCGATATCCTGGTGCCGCCGCCGCGCGGTGAGTCCGGGACCGCGTTGGATGGCCAGACGGAGAACACGGCGCGCCAGATGTTTCGCAAGAAATTGCGCGAAGGCCAGCTCGCTGATCGCGAAGTGGAAATCGATGTCGCGCAGTCTTCGCCCCAGCTCGAAATCATGGGACCCGCTGGCATGGAGGAGATGACCGAGCAATTGCGTGGCATGTTGGGCCAGCTGGGGTCAACCCGGCGCCAGCGGCGCAAGCTGAAGATCGGTGAGGCGTTGCGCATGCTCGCCGATGAAGAAGCCGCCAAGCTGATTAGTGACGAGGATGTCAAGACCCAGGCGCTGCACATGCTCGAGCAAAACGGCATTGTCTTCATCGACGAAATCGACAAGGTGACATCGCGCTCGGAGAGTCATGGTACGGAGGTTTCGCGCCAGGGGGTGCAGCGCGATTTGCTGCCGCTGGTCGAAGGAACCACGGTATCGACCAAGTACGGGATGGTCAAGACCGATCACATTCTTTTCATTGCCTCGGGCGCCTTCCATCTGAGCAAGCCCAGCGATCTGATCCCGGAGTTGCAGGGGCGGTTTCCGATCCGCGTCGAGTTGCAGTCGCTGTCGGTGCGCGATTTCGTGGCGATCCTCACCCAGACCCACGCCTCACTGGTGAAGCAATACGAGGCTTTGCTTGCCACAGAGAATGTGCAGATCCGGTTTCTGGGCGAGGGCATCGAGTGTTTGGCGCAGATTGCCTTTGAGGTCAATGAGCGTACCGAGAACATTGGGGCGCGGCGTCTCTCTACTGTCATGGAGCGGCTACTCGAAGAAGTGAGCTTCGACGCGGCCTCGCTTGCCGGTCAGACGATCACGGTGGATGCCGCCTACGTGCGACAACGATTGGGCGAGTTGAGTCAGAACGAAGACCTGTCGCGCTACATCCTGTAACCGGTTGCCAACTGTCCCTGAGGCCAGGTAGGGCATTCATATATCACTTTCACAACCTGCGCTAAGTGCTTAATTTAGAACAACTTTGTTCTCAATTTTGTCAATTATCAGCGCCTAAGTCATTGATTTCATTGCAAAATATTGTTGCGTGCAGGCTTGCGTAGTCGGCATTTGCTGCTACAGTGCAAAAAAGTGCAATAAAGTGGTGAAAAGTGCGCGTGCGCTTGCCCTTGTTGCGACTGACCAGTAGAGGGTGCGCTGTAGTGTTTCAAGGGGCTTCATCGTTAGTGCTCGACAGCAAGGGCCGGATGTCCATTCCGACCAGGCATCGTGACGTCCTGGGTGCGACGGCTGGCGGACAACTTACCCTGACGCGGCATCCGCACGGTTGTCTGATGGTCTTTCCACGCCCTGAATGGGAGAAGTTTCGCGAGCGTGTCGCGGCGCTGCCGATGTCCGCGCAATGGTGGAAAAGAATTTTTCTTGGCAATGCCATGGATGTCGATATGGATGGGACCGGACGAGTCCTGGTGTCGCCCGAATTGCGCGGTGCCGCAGGGATCGTCAAGGACATCATGCTGTTGGGCATGGGCAACCATTTTGAGCTGTGGGACAAGCTAACCTACGACGCCCTGGAGGCCCGGGCCATGGCCGGCGAGATGCCGGACATCTTCAAGGATTTTTCTTTCTGAAGGCCCATGGTGGACACGGCATGGAAGCACACCACCGTCTTGTTGAATGAAGCGGTTGATGCGCTCTTCGACAGCGGGCGAGCCAGCAGCGTTGCTCAGACTGCTGCGGGTCCGACTTTTGTCGACGCCACGTTCGGGCGCGGCGGCCACAGCCGAGAGATCCTGCGCAGACTGCCGGCGCAAGCGCGCCTGATTGCATTTGACAAGGATCCGGAGGCTCGGCTTGCCGCCGAGGCGATTGACGATCCGCGATTTACTTTCCGCTGCGAGAGCTTCACACACCTCCAGGAACTGCCTGCTGCCAGTGCCGCAGGTGTGCTCCTCGACCTCGGCGTCAGTTCACCACAAATTGACAACCCGTCGCGTGGCTTCAGCTTTCGTTTGACGGGGCCGCTGGACATGCGCATGGACAGCACGCGCGGACAAAGCGTGGCGCAATGGCTGGCGACAGCCGAGATCGACAAGATTGCGGAGGTGATTCGTGAATATGGTGAAGAACGGTTTGCTCGCCCCATTGCAAAGGCGATTGTTGCGCGCCGACAGGAACGGGGCGCCATTTCAACAACCACTGAACTGGCCAGCATCGTGGCTGGCGCGGTCAAAACCCGCGAGCCGGGCCAGAACCCTGCAACGCGCACATTTCAGGCTTTTCGGATTTTCATCAACGCCGAGCTTGAAGAGTTGCAACAGACGCTAGCTGGGTGCCTGCAAGTGCTGGCACCCCATGGACGACTGGTGGTGATCAGTTTTCACTCACTGGAGGATCGGATCGTCAAGCAATTCATCGCCAGGCATTGCAGCGATGCCTATGACCGGCGCCGACCCCTGGCGCCACCCAGGCCGGTGCTGCTCAAGGCGCTCGGTCGGATCCGCGCTGGCGCCGCCGAGCTTGCCGCCAACCCGCGCGCCCGCAGTGCCGTCATGCGTGTCGCGCAAAGGACCCCGGCGTGAAGGCCGTGCCGCCATGACACGTCTGAACCTGTTCCTGTTGTTGGCGCTGCTGTCGAGCGCGCTGTATTTGGTCGATGTTCAATACCAGTCACGCCGGCTGTTCTCCGAACTCGACAAGGCGCAATCGCAGGCGCATCGGCTTGAAGTTGAGAAGGAGCGCTTGCGCGTCGAACGGCGCGCCCAGGCCACACCGGCGCGCGTCGAGCGTCTGGCCAAGGACAAGCTGCACATGCGATCGACGACACCGGCAATCACCGACTACGTGACCTACGCCGCCACCACCCTCCCGGCCGCATCGGCAACCGCGCCATGAGCCAAAGCATCGCCTACACCTCAAGCCCGCTGCTGGCCAGCCGCACGCCGGTGTGGCGCAGCAGGTTCATCGTTGCGGCCGTCGCCCTGGGCTTTGTCGGCCTGGCGGCGCGGGCTGTCTACATCCAGGTGATTGCCAATGAATTTTTCCAGAAACAGGGTGCGGTGCGTTTTGCCAGAACCCTGGAATTGCCGGCCAACCGCGGCCGCATTCTGGATCGCAACGGCTTGATCCTGGCCTCCAGCGTTCCGGCGCCGAGCATCTGGGCCATTCCGGAAGACCTTGAGCGCGACAAGCTCCAGCTCCAGCGTCTGGCGCGCTTGCTTGAGATGCCGTATGCCGAACTTGACAAGCGGCTGCAGGACGAGGACAAGACCTTTGTCTGGCTCAAGCGACAGGTCGATGATGCTGTGGCGCGTGACATCATGGCGCTCGGCATCAAGGGCGTCTACCTGCGCAAGGAGTACAAGCGCCAGTACCCGGAGGGAGAAGCGGCCGCGCATGTGGTCGGCTTCACGAACGTCGAAGACGTCGGCCAGGAGGGCGTCGAGCTGGCCTTCAACAAGGAGTTGGCGGGACGCAAGGGCTCACGACGCGTGATCAAGGACCGCATGGGACGCATCGTCGAAGACGTCGGCGAACAGACCCTGCCGGTCGATGGTCCCGACCTGCAACTGAGCGTGGACAGCAAGGTGCAGTTCTTCGCTTACCAGAAATTGCGCGAAGCGGTTCAGCAGACCCGTGCGCATGCCGGCAGCGTGGTGGTGCTCGACGCCGTTACCGGCGAAGTTCTGGCCCTGGCCAACTACCCAAGCTACCAGCCTGGCAAGCGGCAAAACCTCAGCGGAGCGCAACTGCGCAATCGTGCCCTGACCGATACCTTTGAGCCCGGTTCAGTGATGAAGCCTTTCACCATCGGCCTGGGTCTGGAGACGGGTCGCGTGACGCCGCAAACCCTGATCGATACCGGCGCGGGCAAGTTCAGCATCACTGGCTCGACGATTTCAGACTCGCATCCCAACGGCGTCTTGACCGTTGAGGGGGTAATTCAGAAATCGAGCAACATCGGCGCCGCGAAAATCGCCATGCAGATGCAGCCGCGCGAGATGTGGGAGCTGTTCTCCAATGCCGGTTTTGGCCAGAAGCCGCAGATCAGCTTTCCGGGCGCGGTCTCGGGCAAGCTGCGACCGTACAAGACCTGGCGTCCGATCGAGCAGGCAACCATGTCCTACGGTTATGGCTTGTCGGCTTCACTGTTCCAGATGGCACGCTCGTACACCGTGTTTGCACACGACGGGCAGATCATTCCCGTGACCATGCTCAAGAGCAGCCAACCG
Source organism: Pseudomonadota bacterium (assembly GCA_021812315.1). Classification (GTDB taxonomy): domain Bacteria; phylum Pseudomonadota; class Gammaproteobacteria; order Burkholderiales; family Burkholderiaceae_C; genus Rhodoferax. The sequence continues at coordinate 451 of JAKANU010000098.1, read as the reverse complement.
GCACCGGGTGTACGAGTGCTTTCGGCGCAAACCGCCGCGCAGGTGCGCCGGATGCTGCAAATGGCCGCCGGACCCGGGGGCACCGGCCAGAAGGCACAGACCATCGGCTACTCGGTCGGCGGCAAATCGGGCACTGCTTACAAGCAGATCGGCAAGGGCTACGGGAGCCAGGGCAACCGAAAATATCGGGGCTGGTTTGTTGGCATGGCACCGATCGAAAATCCACGCATCATCGTCGCCGTGATGATCGATGAACCCAGCGCCGGGCAGTACTACGGCGGCGCTGTGGCGGCACCGGTCTTTAGCGAAGTCGTGCAGCAGACCCTGCGCATGATGGGTGTGCAGCCCGACGTCGCAGTCAAGCCGCAGATCGTCGCCCAGGCGCCGCAGGAGAGTCTTTGATGCGCGAACTCTCGACGCCCGAAGAAGCTGCCCGGTGGTTTCGGCAACG
>JAKANU010000097.1 GCA_021812315.1 Pseudomonadota bacterium | reverse complement strand
ATGGCCAACGACGGCTCCGAGATGGAACGCAACGCCACGGTAGCGCGAGTTGCAACGCGGCTGTTCGGCACCGCTATTGCCGACCGCAACATCATCACGGAAACACTCAAGCGCACCACGCCTGAAGCGGAAACTGAAAAGACGGTTGCCCCCAAGTTGGCGGGTGCCATCGCAGCCGGCGTTCCGGAAGACCTGTCTTTTGAAGATATGGCCAGGCATCCTGTTTCGGTTTGGGTCGAGTTGACGCTGGGCCTGACGTTCGAGAGTAACAAGCCCCGGAGGGCCAAACCCAAAACGTTGAAGCAGGCTGCGGCACTGCTGGCAAGTGCCTCAGGCTTGTCTGAGCCGCAGTGCAATGACTACCTCCGGAATTTTTTGCTGCGCGCCCACAACGTGTCAGACGCAACCGGCAAGTCACTGTTCGCCTTCAAACTACACCAGTTCATCTCCGGCGGTGGCAAGGTCTACGCCACCCTTGAGGCACCCGGGAAGCGCGCGGTCACGCTGTACGGCCAGCAATTCGTCGCTGGCGACCGCACCCGTCACCTCTATAACTTTCATTTCTGCCGGGATTGTGGTCAGGAGTATGTGCCAGTGTGGGACGCAGCGGGTCCAGAAGGTCGTGAGCTACAGCGGCGCAACATCGACGAGCGCCAGAATGAGGATGACGGCGTCAAGTTCGGCTTCTTCATGCCCGATGTGGGCCATCAATGGGACAATACCGACCTGGAGCGCTACCCCGAGACCTGGGTGGAAGAACGCGCCGATGGCGAATGGCGTGTCAAAAGCACCTATCGAAAGCACATTCCCGAAGCTGTCAAGGTGCGCCCCGATGGCGTCATGACCACAGCGGAAGGCCTTAGCGGTTGGTTCATCCCGGGCAGCTTTCGCTTTTGTCTGGCTTGCAACACCAGCCACGCCACGGCTGGCAAAGATTCCTTGCGTTTGACATCCCTGTCAGGCGAGGGTCGCAGCTCGGCCACCACCATGCTGACGCTGTCGTCGCTGCGTTACCTTTACGAGCAAGACCATCAACTGTCACGCGAGGCCAAAAAGGTTCTCGGCTTTTCGGACAACCGGCAGGATGCCGCTTTGCAGGCCGGCCACTTTAATGACTTTTTGCAGGTCTTACTCACCCGTGCCGCCCTGCTATCGGCGCTTGAGCGCACTGCTGGCAAACCGCTCTCAGAAAAAGAAGTAGCCAATGCCGTGTTCGAGGCGCTCGGCTTTGAGCGTGATGATGCTGCGATTCGTGCAGAGTACATGCAGCAGCCCGACGTCAAGGGCAACGCCCGCCGCCAGGTGCAGGACGCCATGCGCTCCATCCTGGGCTACCGCAGCTTTTACGACTTGCGCCGGGGTTGGCGCTTCAACAATCCCAACCTTGAGCAATTGGGCCTGGTGCGCATTTCCTACCAGGACATTGAAGACCTCGCCGCTGATGAAGCCGAGTGGGCTGATGCACCACGGGTGCTACGTTCTGCCAAGCCGCAAGAGCGTGCCATGGTGCTGCAAACGTTGTTTGAAACCATGCGCCAGGGCTTGTGCATCGCTACGCGCTACTTGGACCGTACCGAGTTGGACCAACTGCGCACGCTTAGTTTTGCCAACTTGCGCGAGCCCTGGGGCTTTACTGAAGATGAGCGCCCATTGCCGGCCAAATGGTTTATCACCTCGCGCCCTGCAGAGAACCACCGGCCGCACGGGCGCAGACAGGCCATTGAAGACTATTTGGTCATCGGCTCTAGCCGGTCGCGCCTGGGCCGTGAGCTGCGTAAGGGCAGCACTTGGGGTGGCGGCAATCCGTATTACAAGGAAGTCAATGATAAGACTTACCCCGACGTCATCCAGGCTCTGCTGAAGGCTGCCGAGAGTTACGGTCTGGTGCGCAAAGAGGAAACAGATGTCGGGCTGATGGGCTGGCAACTCAATGGCAGTGCTTTGCTGTGGACCGCAGGTGATGGACGCAGCGCCCTGCAGTCGCTACACGGCAAGGGCGTGCGCGGGCTGCGGTGTCGGATTCGACATGAGTTTCTCCTGTTTAGCTGCTTTGGCGGTGTGCCGGGCGCAGCAATTCGGTGTAAATCGCCCAGTCCTTTAGGTGGACCATTCCGTTCTTTTCTGGGGCCAGAAATGCAAAAGCCCCATCACCAGGATGGGGCCGCCAGAATTCCGCTTCGTTGCCCATGGAGGGCCTCATCGCTTTACCACCTTGCCCGGATAGGCAGGTTGGTGGAGCCTGGCGGCTCGCTCTTGATGTCCATGTAATCTTAGCACTTGCTAGAAGAATATGGAAGTGTTTTTTCGTGGCCGATGGGTACATTTTTTTCTTCGCCGGATCGCGAACGAACAAGAAATCGGATTCGACGAAGACAGGGGGACTTCGCTGCAAGGATCGGATTGACCCAATGGCTCGGGCGCATTCCTGCGCTGTATAGTTTTGAGAAACTGTTCGACAAAGCCGCCACCGTCAAGAATGGACACATACCTGACGGTCAGATTTCTCCAACGGATAGCCGCATCGTGCCCTAAGAGGACAGCCTTGAAAGTGGGAACCTGCCGTTCGGGGTCCTGGGACGGGAAACCGAAGCAGTCTTCCGGATTGCGAGTTCGTCTTCTTTGACGTGGCCGGCAGCGCGGCGAAAGTCAGGTTGAGAGTGGCGGCTCGATACCGCCTTAAGAGGCCTATCAATCGTCTATCAATTGCCCATTCGCGTAGAAACAGAATCGATTGAACCGCACCGCAAGCGCCGATGTCGCTGGTGGAACGGTCTTCTCTCTGGCCAGCTTCATACGCGCGCGTACATCGCCGACGGAAATGTCAAGGATTCGAACGCTGCCATGATCTTCTATCGACTCAATAGTCGCGGCAAAGCTGCTCCCGTCTGAGACGTCGCTAAAGGACACGTGCTCTGGCCTAACGCCCAGCGTGATCTCGCCCTCGGGCAGTTCCCTGGGTGGATCCGTGATCTGTTGACCAGCCAGACTCAGCAAGTCGCCGGTGCGTTTGAGGGGTAAAAAATTCATGCCGGGCGATCCAATGAAGTTGCCCACGTAGGTGTTTGCCGGGCGCTCAAAGAGCGCCTCGGGGGTGCCGCGCTGAACCACCAAGCCATCCTGCATGACTAGGATCTCATCGGCGAAGCTCATTGCCTCGTTCTGATCGTGCGTTACGTAGATCACGGTCACCTTGGCGTAGGCATGCGCTTGCTTGATCCGTCGGCGTAACTCGAATTTCATCTGCGGATCGATCACGGTCAGCGGCTCGTCCATCAGGATGGCGGCCACATCGTCGCGTACCAGGCCGCGTCCGAGAGATACCAATTGCTTCTCATCCACCGTAAGAGCGCGCGCGGGACGGTCCAGCCTGGATGTCAATCCAAGCATGTCGGCGATCTCCTGCACGCGCGGCGCGATGCGCGACTTCTCCCAGTTGCGGCAACGCAGCGGGAAGGCGAGGTTCTCGAACACTGTCTTGGATTGGTAAACCACTGGAAACTGAAACACTTGTGCAATGTTTCGCTGGGCCGTTGGCACTGCCGTGACGTCGTGTTCATCGAACAGCACGCGACCTTCCGACGGTTGCAACAGCCCGGAGATAATGTTGAGCATGGTGGTCTTCCCACAGCCCGAGGGCCCCAGCAGCGCGTAGGTCTTGCCGTGCTCGAACACGAGATCGGTCGGCTTGAGCGCGTAGAGGTCATCGGCATAGGAATGCCCAAGCGCGCTAAGGTGGATGCCGCTCATGAAACAGTACTCATGGCAGGTGCGGCTACCAGGCGTTGTTCCGTATCGACCGCGAACGCGAACAACCGATCGGCCGGAATCTCTATTCCGATGTTCGAATCGATATCGTGGATATGCACCCCCGGAACCTGCAATGTCAGAGATCCGGTGGCGGAATCAACATACAGAAAGGTCTCGGAACCGGAAACTTCGGAGAACGTGATCTGCCCCTGCAGCGTAGCGCCGCCTACGCGCAGTTCATTGGCACGCACGCCAAACCAGTAGTCGCTGACAGCCAGCGCCTGCAAGTGCGGCGGCGTGGCAATCAGGATGCCGCCGTCGAGTTCAATTGCCTGATCGGTTCTCGTACCGCGAACAAAATTCATCGGCGGGTCGTTCACGATCAAGGCGACCTGGCGCGATGCCGGCGTGTCGAATACCTCGGCCGGTGCACCAACCTGGAGAATTCGACCCTCGTGCATCACCACCACGGTGTCTCCAAGCAGCATGGCCTCAACCGGTTCAGTCGTGTTGTAGAGCACGATCGTACGCTTCTGTTCTAGCAGCAGGCTACGCAATTCGCTGCGCATCTGCTCACGCAGCTTGTAGTCCAGATTGACCAGCGGTTCGTCGAGCAGCAGCACGCCTGACTCCCGGGCCAGCGCACGCGCCAGCGCCACCCGCTGCTGCTGGCCGCCGGATAATTGGGACGGACGGCGCTTCTCGAAACCACGCAGTCCGACCTTGTCCAGAACGCTGCCAACCCGGTGCCTGATCACCTCCCGCGTGAGCTTCTGGCGTCGCAGCGGGAACGCAACGTTTTCAAACACGTCCAGATGCGGGTAGTTGATGAATTGCTGATAGACCATGGCGATGTCGCGTTTCCAGGCAGGCAGCAAGCCGAAGTCCTGCTGGTCGCGCAGTATGGTTCCACGGTCCAGCGACTGCAAACCGGCGATGCCGCGCATCAGGGTGGTCTTGCCGGCCAGCGTGCGGCCGATCACCGCGGTCAGCTTGCCGCGCTCGAACTCGGCGTTGATACCACTGAGGTGTGTCACACCGTCGACGGCAAGGCACAGATTACGTAGTTGCAGACTCATTGTGCGTTCTAGCGAATAGCACCCGCGAGCGTGCCGTGGGACAGGAAGCGTTCGACCACGAACGCGATCAGCAACAACGGCGCCACCGAGATCAGGGCGGAAGCTGAAAGACTCCACCAGGGTGTTACCGACGAGTTCAACGCGACCACGGCCACCGGCAGCAACTGCGTATCGGTGAACGTAAGGGTAAAGGCGAAGAAGAAGTCGTTCCAGCCGAAAATCAGGCAAAACATCCCGGCGACGACGATACCTGGCACCGAGTTGGGCAGAATCACCCGCGCGAATGCCTGAATCGGCGTGCAGCCATCGAGCATCGCCATCTCGTCGATCTGGCGCGGGATGTTGTTGAAAAAGTCGACCAAGATCCAGACCGCAATCGGCAGCAGCAACGCCACGTACACAAGGATCAGGCCGAGCCTGCTGTCGAGCAAATCCAGCCACTTGAGCATCAGGAAGAACGGAATCGCCAGCACGATCGGCGGCATGATGCGTTGTGATATGAAGAAGAAGATGAGGTCGGCATTCTTTACAAACCCGGCGCGGTAGGTGAAGCGTGACAATCCATAGGCCGCCAGGCAACCTAGGACGATGCTGATCAGGCTCGCACTACCGGTCACGATCAGGCTGTCCATGTACGGCTTTACGATGTCGATGCCGCCGCTGCGCCCCCCGAACAGGCTACGCCAGCCCTGAAGTGATGGCTCGTATTGCAACCATGGCAAATAGGTTGGACCACCGGTCACGCCGTTGGCGGTCTTGAAGCTGGTCGTGAGCGCCCACAAGAATGGCGTGATGACAAAGACGCTCCAGAGCGCGATCGCAAGGTATTTGAGCGCTGTGTAGAGTCTGGACATCAGGCGCGTCCTCCGATAAATGCTCGGTGCAGCAGCTTCCCGATTACTGTCAGCAGCACAATCATGATGACCAGATACGTGATCGACAGCGACGCGGCGTAGCCGATGTTGAAATCCCGCAATCCTTTGATGTAGATGTAGTAGCCCGAAGTTTCGGTCGCAGTTCCCGGGCCACCCGAAGTCAGCACGTAAACCGTCTCCATCAGTTTGGACGCCTCGATCAGACGGATGATGATCGCCCCAATAGACACCGGCGCCATGAGGGGAAGCGTGACGTTGAAGAAGGTTCGGATCGGTCCCGCACCATCGATTGAAGCCGCCAGAAACGGCTCACGAGGCAGGCTGATCAGGCCGGCCAGCAAGAGCAGGAACATAAACGGTGTCCATTGCCAGACTTCCACCAGCATGACACTCACCACCGCCCAGCCGCCCGAGGTCAGCCATGCATACGGGCCTAGTCCAATCAGCCCGAGCACGTCGTTGGCTGGGCCAAGCGATTCGTGAAGAATGGTTCGCCAGATCACCGACATGATCACCGGCGTCGTCATCATCGGGATTAAAAAGAGCAAACGGAAGAATCGCCGGGCCTTGACGTCATGCCACACCAGCAGCGCAAGGGCAAAGCCAAGCAGGTACTGTATCAACACCGTGCCGACGGCCATCGCCCCCAGGCGGCCAAGAGATTCCCAGAACCTGGTGTCGTTCCAAAGCGCAACATAGTTCGTGCCCCCGATCCAGCTCAGATCGGGTGTGATGGCGTCCCAACCCGAGGTGCTGACCCGGATCGTGAATAGCAGCGGAAACAGGATGATCGCGAGTAAGGTCAGCAGGCCTGGCAACAGGAACGCCAGCTTGTAAGGCCTGAGTCCGGCTTCACCCATGAATTCCCCTTTGGTAGTGTGTGGGATGGGTCCCGTGGCGCGGTGTGCTGCCACGGGACTCTGTCAACAATGGCATGAAGTAACGCCAATCCCGAGCGGGACCGGCCGTCTCATGCCCAGGGCGCATTCGACTTAGCGGCCCTTGTCTTCCAGCGCCACAACGTTCTTGTACGCGTCGCGAACTTTATCGACACCGATCTTGGCGACGATCGCATTCCATTGTTGTGCCGCCTCATCGAGCGCGGCCTGCGGTGTTTTCTGGCCGGCCATGGCTTCCGACACACCGTTGGCAAGCGTCGACATAAACTGGTTGACACCCGGCACGCGTAGGTCAAACACTCGGTTGTTGCTCGAATCCATCCCACCCAGAGTCTTCACGTAAGACTCAGCAAGACTCTTTTCCCAGCCAAGCTTTGACTCCCAGAAGGACGCGGTGAAATGTGTCTTGCGGTACGGGTTGACACCAAAACGGCCGATCTGCAAGTCCAAATCCGCGTTCGCCTCATTGGAGAAGAAACAAAGGTAGTCGAACGCCATGTCCTTGTTCTTGGAAGCCTTGGTTACCGCCGACGTCCACCCCCAGGTGATGTAGGGCGGGGCATTCGGCTTATCGAAGTGATCCCACTTCCCGGTGGTCCGGTTCCAGACCTCGTTCGACCCCGGCAGCGGCGCCGCCGCGACCTTGTTGCGGATCGGACTGCCTTGTTCCATTGCCTGGATGAACGCGTCATCCCAGCTGTAGCTCATCAGAGTCTGGCCGCCGCCAAAGGAGAAGATCTCATCGCCCAAGCCGAAGTTGGTGCCGCCCGGTGGAAAGGCTGCTTTGGCCTTGATGAACATCTCGAGTCCGCGGACCCACCCCGGATTGTTGATCTGCGGCTTCATCGTTGCCAAGTCGAAGAAGAAGCCGCCCTTGACGTTGGGGTTCTTGGCGTAGGCGGCAACACGGCTGATGAAGGCCGAGAACATCAGGTCATCGCGCTTGGTGACTTCGGCGCTGCCGAAGTGCGGCTTGCCGTCTCCGGCCCAGTCCCAGCCAGAGAAGAATGTCGCCACGTCGTTATATTCTTCCCAGGTGGCCGGTACCTTGAGCTCCTTGCCAGTCTTCTCCTTGTAGCGCGCTTGCATCTTCGGATCCTTGAAGATATCCGAGCGGTATTTCATGTAGTGCCGATCGCCATCCATGGGGTATTGCACCATCTGATTGCCCCAGGTTGCCACATCCCGGTAGTTCGGGGTGACATCCTTCATGCCACTTGCAGCCTCGTAGGCGGCCGGCACCGGTGCCAAGAAGCTCTGGACGTCCCCGATCCACAACGAGGGGTAGAACATCACGTCATAGGCGGCCTGGCCGGTTTGGAATGGAATCATGACCCGCTGGTAGAGATCGCCGAACGGGATATGGACCACGTCCACTTGGGCACCGGTCAAATCCTGAAATTGCTTGGCATGAAGATCCGTCGGTTCGCCGATGACCGGGACAGCGTGGCTGATAACCTTGAGCGTGCGACCCTTGTATTTTTTCTTGGCAGTGGCTTCATAGGAGCACATGCCGGGTACATCGGTGGCCGATCCATACTTGGCGTAGTCGCCGTATTTGTTGTAGTTGATTTCGGTCGCTGACGCTGATGCGCTGCCAAGTTGCAGCAAGCCCGCCGTCAGTGCGCCTATCAGCAGCGGCAGTGTCTTTCGTTGCGTGTGTAGGCGAGATTTTTTCAGTGCTTGTTTCATTTGTCATCCTTTTCTGTTGGTGGCTACGGGTTAAGGAATGAGCACGGCCCGGCCGTGTATCTTTCCATTATGGAGATCCTTCAGCGCTTGGTTGGCATCGGCTAGACGGTATTCGACGGTTGCCAGATTGACCAGTCCGCGGTCAGCGAGCGCCATCAGTTCTACCAGTTCGGCCCAGGTGCCCACCAGATTGCCGATGATGTTCTTCTCGGTGATGATCAAGTCGACCGTGGGCACCTTTATGTCCTCGCCGTAACCCACAATGTAGTAGCTGCCCATCGAGCGGGTCATCGCGAGGCCTTTTGCGGTGGTTCCCTTTTCACCGACGAAATCGATCACGGCTTCGGCGCCAGCGCCATCGGTTAGGGCAAGCACGGCTTCGACTTCGTTGCCGTCGGCCAGTACGAGGTGGTCAGCGCCGCTGGTGCTGGCCAGTTTTAGTGAAGCCTCGGCTTTGTCAACCACGATGATGTCGGCGGCGCACATCGCCTTCAGGCACTGGATGCCGATGTGCCCGAGACCGCCGGCGCCGATAATGACACAGCGTTCACCGGGGACCAAGTGGCGTGATGCCTTCTTGATGGCCCGATACGCCGTGAGGCCCGCGTCGGCATACGGCGCTACATCCTTGGGTGCAAGAGTCTTGGGAAGCGCCACGATGTTTCTCTGCGATGTGGCTAGATATTCGGCATAGCCGCCGTTGCAATCGATTCCCGGGAACTTGCCTGCCCCGTGCATGTCGTGTCCACGCCGGCACGCAAGACAGGTTCCACCGGTAACCTTCGGATGGACGATGACCGGGTCACCTACCTTGAGGTTCTCGACTTCCCGGCCCACGGCCTCGATCCAGCCCGCGTTCTCGTGACCCATGATGAAAGGCAAAAGCGCGTTGCTGGTGGGATCCATGTACGGCTTCCAGATGCCCTCGATGATGTGCAGGTCGGTACGGCAAACTCCTGCCCCACCGATGCGTACGATGACATCGGTTGATTTCTCGATCTTTGGATCCGGCACATTCTCCTCGGTGACCCAACGCTCGGCCGTGAGATGTTCGTCATAAGTTTTCAGTACCTGTGCTTTCATGTCCTCGGTCTCCTGTGGCGGCGACATGCCGCTTTGCTCTTCGCACGATGCATCCTTCGTGCCAACCACAAAAAGC
>JAKANU010000096.1 GCA_021812315.1 Pseudomonadota bacterium | reverse complement strand
AGATCAATGGACGCCTCGTCGGCGAGATGGCGGATGCGCACTTCCGGCCCGATCAGGACCGGCACAATCAGTCCATAGCGTGCCGCGTCCATCGCTCCACTGAGCGAACCCGCGTCGCACGGATGGACCACGGCGCAGCGCACGGCTGGCAGTCCGGCACCGCGAGCCAGCAATTCATTGAAGCGCGCCTGTGGATCATGCAACTGGATCTGCGGGGCGTTGACGCGGCGCAGCCGGACTTTTTCTGTTGGCGCCAGCACCTGGGCCGTCCCGTGCAGCACGCGTTCGCCCTTCTGATTCAGGACCTGGCAGTCGAGTTCGACACTTTTCCTTGCCGCGTCCTTGCTGGTCACGGTCGCTGTGACGGTGAGCGTGTCGCCGACGCGAACCGGTTTGGTGAAGTGCAAGGCCTGATCGCGATAGATCGTGCCCGGCCCCGGAAATTGTGTACCCAGCAGGGCCGAGATCAGGGCACCACCCCACATGCCGTGGGCAACGACGCCGTGAAACGCAGTTTCGTTGGCGTAGGCTGCGTCCAGGTGTGCCGGATTGGTGTCGCCGGAGACCGCGGCAAAGGCTTGAATGTCGGCCAGTGTCAGTGTGCGTATCAGGCGCTCACTCTGACCAATGGTGATCTCGTCAAAGGTGAAGTTTTCGATCAGGTCGGAGTCGGCGCCAAGGGGTAGGTTCATGGTAGTCTTGCAGGACATAATTGGTGGTTCTTAATCGCGCTAGCTAGTATGTACGGGAAAACCCTCGGTTTTCGATTTGCGCGCAAGCTATTTTTGATGCAGATCACTAAATTGCTGGTGCCGTGGCTGCGCGGCCGGTTTGCGCGTGCTGAGATTTGAACCCTGTTGTGAGGAATTGGAAACCATGAAAGCTCGTAGTTTGCTGATAGTGCTGGCTTTGATCGCGGTCGCCGCGTTCGCCACGCTTAACTGGCCCGCGTTCAACGCTTCGTCTTCGTTGTCCCTTGGGGTGGCGACGATTCAGGCGCCCCTGGGCCTGGTCATGCTCGGTGTTCTGGCGTTCTTCATGCTGTTCTTCCTGGTATTTGTGGTCTATTTGCAGACGACGGTGATGCTCGATAGCCGCCAGCACGCCAAAGAACTTCGCGCCAACCGGGAGTTGGCGGACAAGGCCGAGGCCTCGCGTTTCACGGAACTTCGTGCCTTCCTCGACGGCGAGCTCAAGCGTCAGGCCAATCAGGACGCGCAGTTCCAGGCTGCTCTGCTGGCAAGGCTGGACAGGCTTGGCGTGGATTTGCGTTCTGCGGTTGAGCATTCCGGCAACACGGTTGCTGCCTTTATCGGCGAGCTCGATGATCGGCTGGAGCGGGGTACTTCGCGCCCGCGGGGCGGGGCTCCGTCGCCGTGAGCCAGCCTCTTGTCTAGCAAGGATTGTCATGCCTGAGCCCAGCGTTATTCAGGTGGTCGGCGCGGCGCTGTTTGCGCTGGCCGTGATCCACACCTTCTCGACCCGATTCTTTGAGCATCTTGCGAGGATTCAGCCCAGCCATGCGGGCATTTGGCACTTGCTGGGGGAAGTCGAGGTGGTGTTCGGCTTCTGGGCCATGGTGCTGGTGCTGTTCATGTTCGGGGCACTGGGTCGGGAGCAGGCGATCAGCTACATTGACTCGCGCAACTTTACCGAGCCGATGTTCGTATTCGCGATCATGGTCGTCGCCGGGACGCGGCCAATTCTGCAGTTCGCCGGGGCCGCGGTACACGGGGTCGCCGCCCTGATGCCGGTGAAGCGCGGTATGGCGGTGTATTTTCTGGTTCTGTCGCTGGTCCCCTTGCTGGGTTCATTTATCACCGAGCCGGCGGCCATGACGCTGGCCGCGCTGATGCTGCGGGATTCACTTTTTTCCAGGCCGGTTTCCGCGCGACTCAAGTACGCGACGGTCGGCGTGCTGTTCGTCAACATTTCCATCGGCGGCACCCTGACGACGTTTGCAGCGCCGCCGGTGCTGATGGTCGCCACAACATGGAACTGGGACACCTGGTTCATGATGCTCAACTTTGGCTGGAAAGCGGCTATCGCGGTGCTCTTCAATGCGCTTGCCGCCATGCTGTTCTTTCGCAGTGAACTCGGACCCATGGGGACGCCCGATCCGGCCCGCCCGGCGCCGGTGCCGTTGTTCATGTTGGTCGTGCATTTGGCGTTCCTGACAGCCGTTGTCGTGTTTGCGCACCACGCCTCCATTTTCATGGGTTTGTTCCTGTTCTTTCTCGGCTTTTCGACCGCCTACGAGCGCTACCAGAATCCGCTGATCCTGCGAGAGGCCCTGTTGGTGGCGTTCTTTCTGGCGGGTTTGGTCGTGTTGGGGGGCATGCAACAGTGGTGGCTGCAGCCGGTCCTGATGGCGATGGACACGACATCGGTATTCTTCGGTGCCGCAGCGCTGACGGCGATAACGGACAACGCTGCACTCACCTATCTCGGCTCCCTGGTGCAGGGTCTGACGCAGGAATTCAAGGTGGCTCTGGTCGCCGGTGCCGTGACCGGGGGTGGTCTGACGGTGATCGCCAACGCGCCGAATCCGGCTGGCGTGGCGATCTTGCGGGGCAGTTTTGAAGAAAACACGATTCACCCGCTGGGCTTGTTGCTTGCAGCGCTGGCGCCGACACTGGTCGCTGTGCTGGCGTTTCGCTTGTTGTAGCAGGGGATTCGCCGTCAGGAAGCAAAGCGCCCGGAGACCACTCGAAGATTCCCACCTGCCTTGGCGGAATACATCAAGGCGTCGGCAGCATCGAGCATCGCCGGGAACGAGCGTTCGGGGACCTCAAACCAGGCGATGCCAAGGCTTGCCTTGACAGGTGCAAAGTCATCGAGAGCCGCGTTGAGCGCGTCATAGACCTTGTCCGCGGCGGTGATGCCGGCCTCGAAGCCGATTTCCGGGAGCACCAGTGCGAACTCATCGCCGCCCAGACGCGCGACAAAGTCGCTGCCGCGGGTTGCCCCCAGCAGCGCCCGCGCCGTCGCCTGCAATGCCGCGTCTCCGGCGCGGTGACCCCGGGTGTCGTTGAGGCTCTTGAACTTGTCCAGATCCACGAACAGGACGCTCAGGTGATTGCCGTAACGCCGGGCGCGCTCGGCTTCGGCCGTGCCCGCTGCCATGAAGGCGCGGCGGTTGAGCAGACCGGTCAGCGTGTCGTGGATTGCCAGTTCATGTTCTTTCTCGAATTGCACCCGGACCTGGTGGGTCAACAGGACGATCAGGGCATAGGTCATGACCCGAAGGACGGCGTTGATCCAGGCAATCCAGGGGGTGCTGAAAACCCGGTTCGAAGACAGGTCGGCACCGGTCCAAATTACCGCCGCCAGCAAGGCGATCGACAGACCATGCCACTTGCCGCCGGTCCAGGTGAGCACCAGCACCGGCAGCAAGGTGAGCGAGACAAACGCAAACTCTGCGTCGGTTTCCCTGTGCATCTGCCCGAGCAGGAATATGGCACCGACACACAGCGACCACAAGACCCAACGACGCCAGCCGACCCAGAATCCCGGCAGAAGAAAATCGGACTTGGCAAGACGAAACAGCATGCTCGTGCCCTCAAGGAAGCGCCACGATAGGGCCGGGTGCCGTCTGGTTCGCGCCCAGGGCGCCGGTTCGCTCAGCCCGCGGAAATGACCTCGACGGCGTTGTCGTAAACGTCGACGCGTTTGTCGTATAGGGGAATGGTGGTTCCATTGACGCGATTGCTGACCAGCTTGGCAAGGTCAACGTCGGCAATGACCACTTGTTCCATGTTAGGCACTCCCTCGGCGGCGATTCCGTCGCGGGCGAAGGGAAAATCCGACGGCGTAATGATGGCCGCCTGGCCGAAGTGCAATCCGAGGCCTTCCACCGCCAGGTTGCCCACCGTGCCGGTGACGGCCACGTAGACCTGATTTTCGATGGCGCGGGCGTGACAGCAGTAGCGCACGCGCCAAAAACCTTGCCGGTCATCGGTGCAGGAGGGTACGAAAATGATGTCCGCCCCTTGTTCACAGACCATGCGCGCGAGCTCGGGAAATTCAATGTCGTAGCAAATCAGGATGCTGATGCGGCCGTGTGGTGTGTCAAACACACGCAAATGGTGGCCCGGATCGCCCCTCCATTTCTCCTTTTCCCAGCACGTCCGCGTCGGCCTCAGTCGTTGATCGAGCGGCGATCTTGGTCATGGCCGCATTATCCTGCGGCATCGGCCGCGCAACGGCGATGCCGCGGCGCTGGGGCGTCAAAAGAGCTGTCCGTCTGCGGACATCGAGTCGGTCATGGGTACCGACGTAGCCTTGGCCGCGGCGCTGGCATCAGGCTCGGCCACACATTCGCCGGGTCGGCGCAACGCACCCGCACGTACGCCCAGCAAGCGCAGCGGCTGCGCCAGTGAAATGCGTTTCAGGCACAGACCGGCGGCGTGACGGATGACACTTGCATCGGCGGTATGGCAGGCAAGTGACTGCTCGCGCGTCACGCACTTGAAGTCAGCATAGCGAAGTTTGATGCCGATCGTCTTGCCAACGTAGCCTTTGGTCTGGAGGTCACTGGCAAGTTGCTGGCACAGACGCGTGAAAATCGCGCCTAATTCGGCCTTGTTGCGCTGCGCATGCAGGTTCTGCGCGAACGTCGTCTCGCGGCTGACCGACACGGGCTGGCTGTTGGTGACCACGGGACGGTCGTCACGACCACGCGCGGCCTCATACATCCATGCGCCGGTCTTTTGACCAAAGTGGTCGATGAGCCACTGCAGATCTCGTTGCGCCAGATCGCCGATGGTTTGAATGCCAAGGCGTTGCAGTTCGGCGTCGGTTTTGGGGCCGATGCCGTTGACTTTTCGGCAGGCCAGGGGCCAGATCTTTGCCTGCAGATCGCCTTCCGTCAAGATCGAAATGCCATTGGGCTTGCGAAATTCACTTGCCATCTTTGCCAGCAATTTGTTCGGTGCGACGCCGATTGAACAGGTCAGACCGGTAGCGTCGAAGATCGATTTCTGGATCAGTCGTGCCAGCACCCGGCCACCTTCGCGTTGACCGCCGGGCACCTCTGTAAAGTCTATGTAGACTTCGTCGATGCCGCGGTCCTCAACGATCGGAGCGATTTCAGCGATGATGTTCTTGAAGGCGTGCGAATACTTGCGATATTCGGCAAAATCGGCGGGCAGCAAAATCGCCTGCGGACATAGTCTGGCGGCCTTCATCAGACCCAGAGCCGACCCAATGCCGAACCGGCGCGCTTCGTAGGAAGCGGTGGTGATGACGCCGCGGCCGGTGTAGTCTTTGAGACGGGGAAATTCGGATACTGCAATCCGGCTCAAAGATCCTTCAAGCCGGGCCGGATCCGTCACCTCGTCCGCCAGTCTGCGCGCACCACCAATCACGACCGCACGGCCCCTGAGTTGCGGGTAGCGCAGCAGTTCGACGGACGCGTAAAAGGCGTCCATGTCGAGGTGGGCAACGCGGCGTGGCATTTCGCTCATGATCCTAGGATAACTCGATGGAACACTGCGTCACGTCAAGCATCGCCATTGCAAAAGACGGTATGCTGCGGCGCAGCAGCCCAATGTGAACTGGAATCCATATGGATAAGCACTTTCTGACACCACTATTTGCGCCAGGGTCGATTGCGGTGTTTGCCGGACGCACCGATGATCCCGGTTCGCAGACGCCGCAGGCGCGGGCCCTGTACGCAGCGATCAGGGCGCAGCGCTTCGTTGGCACCCTGACGTTCCTCGATGTGCACATCAGCGGGACCCTGGCCGATTTGGCGCACACGCAGGCCGACCTTGCGATCATTGCCCTGCCACCGACCGAAGTTGCCTCAGCAATGGAAATTGCCGGGCGCATCAAGTGTCGCGCGGTGCTGGTCATTTCTAGCGGTGTCGGCGCAGCCGAGGCGGCTGAACTGCATCGCATAGCGCGGCGTGATGGCATGTACCTGCTGGGTCCGAATTGCCTCGGCTTCCAGCGCCCTCATTTGCATCTCAATGCGAGTGTGGCTGGCGTACTGAGTGCGGCGGGCCCGCTGGCACTGGTGTCGCAGTCGGGGGCACTGACCTCGTCGATTCTGGATTGGGCGCAGAAGAACGCGGTCGGCTTCTCGACGGTGGTTTCGCTGGGCCCGAACGCCTCAGTGGACATGGCGCAGGTGCTTGACTTTCTGGCGACTGACGCTCAAACCCACAGCATCGTTGTTTATCTCGAGGGCATCAGCAACGCTCGGCGCTTCATGAGCGCCTTGCGTGCGGCCGCAAATGCCAAGCCGGTGGTCGTGCTCAAGGCGGGACGCAAGCCCGCAGGCAATCGAGCCGCGCTTACACACTCGGGCACGATCGTCGGCAGCGATGACGTGTTCGACGCGGCTTTGCGCCGTGCTGGCGCGGTGCGGGTCCGTTCCTTTGTGGCGCTGTTCTCGGCAGCCAAGTGCCTGGCTTCGCGGTATCGGGCGGTCGGGCGCCGGCTGGCGATTGTGACGAACGGGGGCGGGCCGGGTGTGCTGGCCGCTGACTGGGTCAGCGAAATCAACCTGAAACTGGCCTGTCTGACGCCGGAGCAGGCCAATGCATTGCAGCCTCAACTGCCGCCGCTGGCGTCGCTGTGTGATCTGATTGATGTGTCCGAGGAAGCCGGCCCGGCGCACTTCCAAGCGGCTGTCGAATCGGCTGCAAGTGCGCCCCAGGTCGACGGCGTGCTGGCGATCTGCTCACCCAAGATTGGCACCGACAGCGCCGGGATTGCCAGTGCCCTGGTTGAGGGCAACTTGCGACTGGGCAAACCGCTGCTGACCTGTCTGATGGGCGATGCCACGGTGGGCGAGGCCCGGCGCATTCTCAGCGCCGCGGCGATTCCCACTTTCCGCACGCCCGAGGCGGCGGTCGGAGCATTTGGCAACATCGCGTCGTTTTACCAGAACCAGCAGTTGCTGCAGCAAACGCCGCCACCGCTTTCTGAACTGGCCAACCCCGACATCGAGGGCGCGCGCCTCCTGATCGAGAGCGTGCTTGCCGAGCGGCGCAAAGTGCTCACCGAGATGGAGTCCAAGGCGCTGCTGGCGGCGTTTCACATCCCGGTGACGCGAACCATTCTTGCGCGCAATGTGCACGAAGCCATGATGATCGCGACGCAACTCGGATTTCCGGTAGCGCTCAAGATCGATTCCCCCGACATCAGTCACAAATCCGATGTCCAGGGCGTGGCTCTCAATGTGGCCAACGCCGTGGGTGTGCGCGACACCTATGTCGGCATGATGCAGACCGTGGCCAGGTTGCAGCCGACCGCGCGCATCAATGGTGTCACGATCCAGAACATGTCCAGCCAGAAGCGTGGCCGCGAAATCTATGTCGGCCTGATTACCGATGACCCATTCGGTCCAGTGATCGCTTTTGGTGCCGGCGGCACGATGATCGAGCTGATGAACGATCGCGCCATGGAATTGCCGCCCCTGAACCAGTTTCTGGCGCGGCGACTGATCGAACGCTCACGGGTTTCGGAAACGCTTGGCGAGTGGCGTGGCGCCGCGGCGGTCAACAAGGAAGCCCTGGAGCAAGTGTTGCTGCGAGTTTCGGAGATGGTGTGCGAATTGCCACAGTTGGTTGAAATGGATATCAACCCGATCATCGTGGACGAGTCCGGTGCCCTGGCGGTGGATGCCCGCATCGTGATTGACCATGCCGCGCCCTCGGCGCGAAACTACAGCCACCTGGCGATCCTGCCGTATCCGTCGCACCACGATCAGGTGTGGCCGCTGCCCGGCGGGGGGGACTATAGCGTGCGCCCGGTGCACCCCGACGATGCGAGCATGCTGCAGGAGTTTGTGCGCAAGCTCTCGCCAGAGAGCCGCTACTTCCGGTTCGTTTCGAGCATGCAGGAACTGCCCGCCACCATGCTGGCACGATTTACCCTGATCGACTACGACCGCGAGATGGCACTGGTCGCGGTTTGCCGCGAGCAAGTGGTCGGGGCCAATGGTGAGACTACAGATCGATGCAGGATCCTGGGAGTTTCGCGCTACATCACCAACCCTGACAGCACCAGCTGTGAGTTCTCTCTGGTGGTCGCCGACGAATTCAAAGGCAAGGGTTTGGGCTCGCGCCTGATGCTCTCAATCATGGAGTTTGCCCGCGAAAAAGGGCTGACCGAAATTGAAGGCCTGGTGCTGGCGAATAACCCGAACATGCTCAAGTTGATGAAGAGCCTGGGCTTCACCGTGAAACCGTTCGCCGAAGACGCCGATTTCAAACTGGTGACGCAATCGCTATGAGGTGCCTGTGCCGACTCTTCGACACGAAAGATCCAATTTCGCTAGCGGTTCAAACCGGATAGCTGCCCGGCAACAGCACTGCATGGTCGATGGTGTTGATATCGGTGCGCCCACACAGCGCCATCGTCAGATCAAGTTCCTTGTGAATGATTTCGAGGGCTTTGGTGACGCCGGCTTCGCCCATCGCACCCAAGCCGTAAATGTAGGCGCGTCCGATGTAGACGCCCTTGGCGCCGAGGGCGCGTGCCTTGAACACGTCCTGGCCGCTGCGCACGCCACCGTCCATGTGCACTTCAATCTGCGAGCCGACCGCGTCCACGATGGCTGGCAGGGCTGCAATCGACGACTCGGCACCGTCGAGCTGACGGCCGCCGTGGTTTGAGACGATCAGCGCATCGGCGCCGCTGGCCACCGCCAGGCGGGCGTCTTCCACGTCCTGGATGCCCTTGAGGATGAGCTTGCCGCCCCAGCGCTTCTTGATCCATTCCACGTCGTTCCAGTTGAGCGTCGGGTCGAACTGGCGGGTGGTCCACTCAGAGAGGGAACTCATGTCGTCGACGCCGCTGACATGGCCGACAATGTTGCCGAACTGGCGTCGCTTGGTGCCCAGCATGCCCAGGCACCAACGGGGTTTGGTCATCAGATTGAGCAAGCTCGACAAGGTCGGTTTGACCGGCACCGAGAGCCCATTCTTCAGGTCTTTGTGACGCTGGGCCAGGATTTGCAGGTCCAGTGTCAGCACCAGGGCCGAGCATTTGGCAGCCTGCGCGCGTGCGATCAGGCGCTCGATAAAGGCACGGTCGCGCATCACGTAGAGCTGGAACCAAAATGGCTCGGTGGTATTGGCCGCCACGTCTTCGATCGAGCAGATGCTCATGGTCGATAGCGTAAAGGGCACGCCGAACTTTCCGGCGGCGCGTGCCGCCAGGATCTCGCCGTCGGCGCAGTGCATGCCCGTCGAGCCGACCGGCGCCAGCGCCACCGGCATTGCCACCGCCTGTCCGACCATGGTGCTGGCCGTGCTGCGGTTTTCCATGTTGATCGCTACACGCTGACGCAGCTTGATGCTCTGGAAATCAGTCGCGTTGCTGCGGTAGGTGGTCTCCGTCCAGGAACCCGAGTCAGCATAGTCGTAGAACATGCGTGGCACGCGCTTTTGCGCCAGCACACGAAGATCTTCTATGTTGGTGATGACTGTCATGATCTCTCCTTAGTCTCCGAAGCATACCCCGAGGTCGCGGCCGGTCTGCAAGGTGTCGCATTTCAAGGAGATCGG